>WFYB01000162.1 GCA_015490315.1 Sulfurovum sp.
ATTCTATTGTTCCCATTACTCATTTTTTATATTCCAAGACAATCATTAATGCTATAAAAGCCTGCCGGTTGGTCTACCAGCCATTTCGCCGCTCTGATCGCACCCTTGGAGAAGGTCTCTCTGCTGGTTGCTGTATGGCCCAGCTCGAGATATTCACCGTCATTGTAAAATCCGACTGTATGCCGCCCGACGATATCCCCTCCGCGCAACGCCATCACGGCGATCTCATCCTTGCTTCTTGGGCCTATCTGTCCATCTCTGCCGCTAACTCTCACATCGTCAAGGTTCAAGCCCCTGCCCTTGGCAGCGAACTCTCCCAGCGTCAAGGCTGTGCCGCTTGGAGCATCGACTTTGTGTCTGTGGTGCATCTCTACGATCTCAATATCAAAATCCTTGAGTGTTCGCGAAACCTGCTCTACAAGCTGCTTGAGCAGTGCGATACCCGCAGACATGTTGGAAGCGTAGAGTACCGGCATCTTTTTGGCTGCTTCTTGCAAGAGGTTCTCCTGATGCTTCGTAAACCCGGTTGTTGCAATAACAAGCGGTGTAGGGTTCTCCAGTGCCGCCTCAAGCAGGCTCTGTGTCGCCTCCGGCGCAGAGAAATCTATCACGATATCCACTGCATCAAGCAGTGCGACCATACTGTTGGTGACCAGTACATCTTTGGGCAGATCGCGTTTGAGTTCATCATAGACATGCACTGCCGCCAACGGCAGCTCACTGTCATGCAACAGACTGTCAACGAGAAGATTGCCTACTCTGCCGGTACTTCCGACAATTCCTACTTTTTTTGCCATAGTTATGATTGCTCCTGAATATATGAAATGACCTGAAGTGCTGCGACTGCTCCGTCTCCTGCCGCACTGACTACCTGCTTGGGTGCCTCGATACGCAAATCTCCTGCGACAAAAAGACCGGGAAGAGAGGTACGCATACTCAGGTCGACGACCACCTGTCCCTGTTCATTTGTCTCACAGATGAAATTACCAGACGGATCTTTGAGCACTTCATTGTTGACATTGTGCCCTACAAAAACGAAGAGTCCCGGTGTCTCAAGGATCTTCTCTTCGCCGGTTTTAAGGTTTTTGACCTTAACAGCCTGCAGCCCGGTTGCGTCACCGATCGCCTCCTCTACGACTGAGTCCAGAACGAGATGGATATTATCCTTCCTCATGACCCGCTCGACTGTGGAAGGTGCCGCACGGAAAGTATCGCGGCGATGTACCAGATAGACATCTGAGACGATATTGGAGAGATAATACGCCTCTTCAAGTGCTGTATCTCCACCACCCAGTACCGTCACCGGCTTGCCTTTGTAAAAAAATCCGTCACAGGTCGCACAGGTACTCACACCGCGTCCAAAAAATTCATCTTCACCTTTGAATCCGGCTCTTTTGGGCGTACTGCCTGTACAGACGATCGCTGTTTTTGACTCAACCGTTTCGCCGCCCTCAAGCGTGATCGTGAAGTGCTCACCTGTTTTGGCAACACGCTCCACCTTCTTCATCTCATGCTTCAGACCAAAATGAAAGCACTGCGGCTGCCAAGCCTCCATCAGTTCCATCCCGGTCACCGGCGGATCTTCACGAAAGACACCGGGATAGTTCTCGATCTCGCTGCTCTGTGTGATCTGACCGCCGGGCAGCCCCATCTCAAAAAGGGTCACATCCTTCAGACCGCCGCGTGTCGCATAGAGCCCTGCCGAAAGACCTGCCGGTCCGCCGCCGATGATTGCGCAATCTAACATTTCAATCCTTTCAAATCATGAAACAAATATTTAGTAGTAATTATACAATTAAAATACTTGGTTAATAATTTTAAAAAGTGTATACGGAAGTTTTGAAAAGAGGCAGGGGAGTCCCCTGCGCAAGTGAATTTATACGAGTGCGTTGAGTTTTTCTGCAAATGCATCTTTGGAAGCTGCACCGACCATCTGATCTACAACCTCTCCATCTTTGAAGAAAAGGATCGCAGGGATAGATCTGATCCCGTATTTGACTGCAAGCTCCTGCTGCTCATCTGTGTTAACCTTTGCGATCGTCGCTTTGCCGTCGAAATCTTCTGCAAGCTCTTCAACAACCGGTGCGATCATTCTACAAGGTCCACACCATGGAGCCCAGAAATCTACCATGGTTACACCCTCTTTTACTGTATCTTCGAAGTTTTCGTTTGTTAATTCTACATATTTAGCCATTGTCTATCCTTTGATAATAAATTTTGAAGATTATAACACATTTTCATTAGGAAATGTATAGGGTCATCTTATGTTTTGGATAATATCGGGGCTCTGTGTACTCATTGTGTATTATTTGGACAAATTTCATCCCAATACAATCTCCCGAAACTCTGAAGAGCGTGTATTTAGGATCGCTCGGTTGCTCTGTGCTTTTGCAGTATAGACGAAAGATATTTTTGGTTCGTCTGTACTGTTTTTGTTGGCACGGTGCAGCAGTTTGCAGTGAAAGAGCACTACATCCCCTTTTTGCAAAAGGTTGCTGACCTTTGTATCGATCAAAGCCTTGTTGGCATCATGGGTCTCGCTGAAGTACTCTTTTTCATCAAACTGCGAGGTCTCAAAGTGCATCTTGTGGCTGCCCGGGATGAACTCAAGCACACCATTACGATCATGCTCTTCATCAAGTGCCAGCCAGACAGAGACCAGACGGTCGTCCTCAAAATGCCAGTATCGAAAATCCTGATGCCAGCGGGTCTGGGTCGAAGTGTGAGGAAGTTTGGTCATGATAGAGTTGTGGTGCGCCAGTGTCAGTACCGGCGTATCGCCCAGTATCTGCGAGAGTATCGGACGTATCTCCTCCTCTTCCATCCACTCCCTAAAGACGATATCCCGATCATAGACCTGACGCAGCCTTCTGATCGTCACCTCTTTTTCAAAAAGCGGCACCCCCGTTCCGGAGGTACGCTCTCTCTCCTCTTTGCTCTTATGAACATACTCATACTCCGTCTCTAGGGGCGGTACTCTGTGTGCAAGATGCGCGAGTGCGATGTCTCGGATGGTATCACAACGCTCGGGATCGGCAAAATTGCGCAGCAGCAAAAAACCGTTCCTGTCAAACTGTTCCAATTGTGCATCTGTGAGTGTCATAAGTCTGTCTTTTGTATAGGATTAGGCACGATTATAGCGTAACATTCTCTATAAATTCAACCTCATCCCCACGGATAATCAGTGCATCGATGCAATATGGGAGGTCGATCGCTTTGCTTTTGAGATAGTAGTGTGCAGAGTTGATGATCTTGCGCATTTTTGCCGGTGTGAGGTTGTAAACAGGATCAAAATCAGCTTTGCCAGACTTCACTTCAATAAAGTGCAGCGTATCTTCCTTCTGCGCGATAATATCGATCTCACCGAGCTTTCTCGCAAAATAGTTACGCTCAATGACGATATACCCCTCCTGCTCCAAAAAGCGCGTAGCAAGATCCTCGCTTCGATCCCCGAAGAGTTTGGGCAGTTCACGCATCAGCTACACGCCACCTCATCGCCTACAGGAATCACATCAACCTTCACAGACTTGAAACGTGCTGTCATGATCAGTTCGTCACACTCGTCGCCAAAGAGCGCATTAATACGGCTCTTGGCGTGGTGGAAGGTACAAAAGAGTGTTTTGGGGCGTACCCTGTCGGTATAGCGTACTGTGAGTGCTTCGCTCTCACCATATTGGCTTTTGAGAATCACACGGTCACCGAACTTACCCTCGTCCTCTATAGGTGCGAGCAGTACATCTTCATCATATTTGGTATCGAGCTTGCTGCTGCGCTTGGTTTGTGCGGCATTGTTGTAGTGTGCGAGTGTTCTGCCTGTCGTCAGATAATACCCCTCCAGTGAATCATCATAGAATCTCCCTTCGAGGATC
>WFYB01000163.1 GCA_015490315.1 Sulfurovum sp.
CTCAAAGTGTCCGCCAAGCCCCATCCCAATCGCCAGTGCCGTGGCTGTCTGGGGAACAACGGTCGCATGCATCAAGACAGGCGGCGGCGTGATCCGCTCATGTACGACCAGTGTCGTAAGCCCCGCACCAAAACGGCTCGCCGCCAACGCGGCGATAATACCCGCCCCCTCCTTCTCTCCGCAAAGTACTGCTGCATGCCCGAAGTTGCCTTTGTGGGTGCATTGACGGTGACGGCTGGGGAGTCTGAGATCACGCTTCTCAAGCAGCCATGTCTGACTCTCAAGTTCATATCGGCTGGCATCGATACCCAAATCGACCCGTATGATCCTACCTATATAATCCTTGCTCTCATCAAGGAAAAGTGCCTCTTTGTATGCGCCCATCGTAATCGTCACATCCGCCTCAAAGGCGATGGGCATTAGCACCCCGTTTTGTGCGATACCGGTAGGGATATCACAGGCGATCTTGTGCCCCTTGAAGCTGTTGAGTCGGTGTATGAGCTGCTGGGTAGGTGAATCGAGCATCCGTTTCAGCCCTGCACCAAAGAGCGCATCGACGATCACATCGGCATCTTCCGCTTCCTCGACGATGGACACCCCTGCCGCCTTGGCACGCTCCAACTGCAGCTTTGCCATCTCGGACTTGACCCCAAAGGGCAGAAAGAGCCGCAGATCGTAGCTGCCCGCAAGCTGTCTGGCAAGCACGATACCGTCTACACCGTTGTTGCCCCCACCTGCTGCGACCAGTATCGACGATCCGGGCGCAAAGGTACTTCGGATATAGGCTGCCATACCCCCGGCGGCATGCTCCATCAGGATCTCTTCTGTGAGTCCATACGCTTCATAGGCATGCCTGTCCAGTGGATAACACGATTCAAATACTTTCTGCATGGCTTTATCCTCGATTCTTCTTTTTCTTTTTTTATCTTAGCATAAATTTATTTCGATATAATCCGCTCCAGATTTATCACTTTCGGGATCGTGCCCGAAAAATCTTGATAAGGAAGGGGGTGAGCCCAATGCCAGGAATCAAACTTACACCACGTGACTCTTTTGACGATGCGTACAGAAAGTTCAAAAGACAGTGTGACAGAAACCTTATCGTCACTGAAGCCAGAGCGCGCCAGTACTACGAAAAGCCGACTGAGAGAAGAAAGAAAGAGAAGATCGCTACCCGCAAAAAGATCCTCAAGAAGCTCTTTATGCTCAGAAGATACGAGTCAAGACTCTAATCGGACTTTTGGCAGAGCCTCGGCTCTGTCACCCACACCACATTATTTCAATACCTTTTCAAAATCCCTGCTCAACTCATAATCCCTTAGTATTCTTTTCGCTAAAATAATCCTAACTATTTTTCCAAAGGGATTGTCATGACATTTACCACACCGCTACAAAAAGATGCGATCAAAATCATGCTGCTGGGCTCAGGCGAACTGGGCAAAGAGGTTGCCATAGAGGCACAGAGACTCGGCATCGAAGTGATCGCGGTAGACAAGTACGAAAATGCCCCTGCGCATCTGGTCGCCAACCGCTCCTATGCAATCGATATGCAGGATGAGGCAGCCGTACTTGAGCTCATCGAAAAAGAGAAGCCAAGCTACATCCTCCCCGAAGTAGAAGCGATCTCCATTGCCGCACTCTTTGAAGCCGAGAAGCGCGGCTATCATGTCATCCCCAACGCCGAAGCGGTCAACAAGACCATGAACCGCAAAAACATCCGTGTCTTTGCCGCCGAAGAGCTGGGACTGAAAACCTCCAACTATGAGTTTGTCACCACACTGGAGGGGCTCAAGGCTGCGGCAGAGCGCATGGGCTTTCCATGTGTCATCAAGCCGGTCATGAGCTCATCAGGTCACGGACAGAGCATCGCCAAAACCCCTGATGATATCGAAAGATCGTGGGAGATCGCCAAGGAGGCACGTGGAGATGCGAGTGAGCTGATCGTAGAGGAGTTCGTGCCGTTTGACTATGAGATCACACTGCTGACTGTACGTAACGAGACCGGCACAGTATTTTGTGACCCCATCGGTCATATACAGCAAGACGGTGACTTCATCCTCTCATGGCAGCCGATGCCGATGAGCGAAGCAGCCCTACAAAAAGCCAAAGAGATCGCCAAAGCGGTCACCGACGGGCTTGGCGGTCGTGGGATATTCGGCGTGGAGTTCTTCGTCAAGGGTGAGGAGGTCTACTTCTCCGAGCTGAGCCCGCGTCCACACGATACGGGGATGGTCACCCTCATCACCCAGAGCCAGAGCGAGTTTGCGCTGCATGTGCGTGCCGTGCTCGGTCTGCCGCTTGGATTTACCACCTACGGTGCAGGAGCCTGCGGTGCCTACAAAGCCAAGCATGAGAGCCACAACCCCAAACTTGAGATCCCTGACGATGCCTTTAGTGAAAACTCTTTTGTCAGGGTCTTCGGCAAACCGGAATCGCATGTAGGCAGACGTATGGCAGTAAGCCTTGTGCTAGATAAGGATGTAGAGCGCGCCAAAGAGAGAGCCAGAGAGATCGTAGAGGCGATACGTGACTGTTGAGCAGTACAGTGTAACACTGCCGCCCTTCCCTCGCGGTTTTCATCTGATCACAGAGAGGATCACACCACTGCTTGCCAACAGCGGTATCACTCAGGGGCTGATGCACCTTTTTTTGCAGCATACCAGCGCAAGCCTCACCCTCAATGAAAACGCCGATCCTACTGTACGGGAAGATGCAGAGCGTTTCCTAAACGACCTCATCCCCGAATCCTATCCCCGTTTCCTCCACACCTATGAGGGGAGTGACGATATGCCTGCACACCTCAAAAGTATGCTTATTGGCACCTCACTGACCATCCCTGTCGCCCATGGAGAGCTGCTGCTTGGCACCTGGCAGGGGATCTACCTCGGCGAACACCGTGATCACGCTTCGGGACGCAAGCTTATCATCACCATACAAGGAATCCGACAATGAGACAGATCGTCATACTCGATGCTAAAACACTGGGAGAGGACCTCGATCTTGGTGTGCTTGAACAATTTGGCAGGGTCGTACGTTATGAGACAACGACCACCGAAGAGACGCTTGAGCGTATTGCCTCAGCAGACATTGTCATCACCAACAAAGTCGTCATCACTGCCAACATGATGCAAGAGTCCAGCCGGCTAAAACTGATCTGTATCGCCGCTACCGGTATGAACAATGTCGATCTCGAAGCGGCAAAGCATTACGGCATCAGTGTCAAAAATGTCGCCGGATACTCGACGCAGAGTGTCGTACAGCATACCTTTGCCATGCTCTTTTATCTGCTCGAACAGCTTAAATACTATGATGAGCGTGTCAAAGACGGTACCTGGATGCAGAGCGGACTCTTCACCGATGTGAGCCGCCCTTTCTATGAGATCTCCGACAAAAAATGGGGGATTATCGGGCTTGGCAGCATAGGACAGGAGGTAGCCAGAATCGCGACGGCATTCGGGGCAGAGGTGAGTTACCACTCCACAAGCAGCAAAAACCTGCGCCATGCCTACCCGCATAAGAGTCTAGAGTTTCTCCTCAAGGACAGTGATATCATCTCTATCCATGCACCGCTCAATGAAGATACCTATAATCTCATCAATGAGCTCAATCTCCCCTATCTCAAAAACAGAGCCATCCTGCTCAATCTCGGCAGAGGCGGCATCATCAATGAAACAGACCTTGCCTATGAGCTTGACCGTAGAGAGATCTATGCCGGTCTTGATGTCTTGGAGAAAGAACCTATAGACCCTGTCAACCGTCTCAATGAAGTGGTACACAAGGAGCGTCTGCTTATCACGCCACACATGGCATGGACCAGCATCGAAGCAAGGAAAAAGCTTCTTGATGGCATAGTGGAAAATATCAAAACCTATTTGGAGGAGTCATGATAGATGTATTGATCATTGGGAGCGGCGGCGCGGGGCTCTCTGCCGCACTCGCCGCCAAGGAGGCAGGGGCTTCGGTACTTGTCGTAGGGAAAATGTATCCTACCAACTCCCAGACCTCAATGGCGCAAGGGGGCATGAACGCAGCACTTGGCAATGCCGGGGAAGATCATGTCTCACTGCATATCGCAGATACTATCAAGTCGGCTCACGGGCTCTGTGATGAAGATATGGTGCGCCATATGTGTGCCGATGCACCTCAAACCATAGCGTGGCTCGAACGTATAGGCGTGCCTTTTTCACGTATTACTCCCACCAAAACAGAGCCACCTACCCCCATCGATACGATCGCTCAACGCAAAATGGGCGGTGCGAGCGCCAAACGCGCCTGCTATGCGCAGGACTATACAGGACTCAAGCTGCTGCATACCCTCTATGACAACTGCCTGAAAGAGAGTATCGCCTTTCTTGACGAACATTTCCTGCTTGAGCTCATCGTCCCTGACGATACCGTCAAGGGTGCCGTTGTGCTTGATATCCGAAGCGGAGAGGTCAAACAGATCGATGCCAAGTCTGTCATCATCGCTACAGGCGGTTACGGGGGCATCTACCACGGCTACACCACCAATATGTACGGTGCATCAGGAGACGGCATCGCAGCTGTACTGCGTGCAGGCGGCGCGGTAAGTGATATGGAGTTCGTACAGTTCCACCCTACGGGGCTCAAACATTCAGCCATTTTGATGAGTGAAAGTGCGCGGGGTGAAGGAGGATACCTTGTCAACAGCAAACAAGAACGCTTTGTTGATGAGCTAAAACCTCGTGATGAAGTGGCTCGTGCGATCTTTGAACAGTTGCAAAAGCAAGAAGAGGTCTTTTTGGATCTACGTCACCTGGGAGAAGAGAAGCTCATGACACTGCTCCCTCAAGAGGTGGCACTTTGCAAACTTCACGAAGGGGTTGATCCGGTCTCGGAGCTTGTCCCTATCAAGCCTGTCACACACTACACCATGGGTGGTATCGATGTAGACTATGCGCTGGAGGTCAACGGCATAAAAGGCTGTTTTGCCGTGGGTGAGTGTGCCAATGCCAAAGTGCACGGTGCCAACCGTCTTGGAGGCAACTCACTTCTGGAGATTACCGCCTTTGGGCGATTCGCCGGAGAAAATGCCTACAAACATGCCGTCTATGCCAACAGCAAACCTGCCGACAACAGCGTACAGCACACATGCCAAAAGAAGATAGAGAGACTCTTCACTCAGGAAGCTCCGATCGACTTCTATACTCACCGCAAAGCACTTGGCAAACGCTTTTATGAAAACGTAGGTATCGTCCGCACTGAAGCGGGGCTGACCCAGGCACTCGAAGAGGTGGTCGCCACCCAGGTCGCACTCAAAAAGATGGGTATCCAGGACAGATCCAAAACCAACAACCAAAATCTTGTAGAGTTTCTGGAGTTCGAAAACGCGCTGATGCTTGCCCCTGCTATCATCTCTGCTGCACTGGCAAGAAAAGAGAGCCGCGGGGCACACTACCGAAGCGACTATCCGCAGAGTGACGATACCCGTTTTAAAAAGCATATTGTCTTACAATGGAAAAGGGAGGCAGAAG
>WFYB01000164.1 GCA_015490315.1 Sulfurovum sp.
ATATTGTTGGTAAGCACATGAGAGACGGGCGGATCCATCCGGTTGGGACAGGCACCATGGATCTTGGCACCGTCAATTGTGATATTGATATTGTCTTTTTTTTGTCCTCTAACAATGATATCATTGGCAATACCCGAACGCCTCACCAGTGAAACACTCGGGCTTTGCTTGAAAAGCGCTTCTGCAAGATCGGCTGACTTGATCTCCTCACCGCTGACATCTTTGACCACTTCGGTATCTACCTGTGTCTCAACATCAATCACTCCCATCTCTACGGGCTGTGCTGCCTGTACCGTCACACAAAATGCCGCAACTGACAATACAATCTTCCTTTTCACAATATCTCTCCCATCTATCTGTTTTAGAAAGTATGGCAGCGCAATGTTAAATTAGTGTTAAGTAGGTGCTTAGCGAATCTGATAACGGAGAGTAAGATTGACCGTGGCAGGCAGGTGCATAGGTATATCTTTGACACTCACAGGAAAGGCATCGATCACCGCTTGCCGTGCTGAACGCAGAAAGACCTTGGGACCTTCTGCCGAAACTGCACCGACCTTACCGTTTGGAAGTATCGTGAAGCGCACTTTCACAGCGCCTTGCATCCTACGCTTCTTGGCGATCCTCGGATAGCTCTTGTGACGGTCTATGCGCTGTCTGATTCGGGCAAGGAAGCGGTTTTTTACCGCAGAGGAGTAGTGTGCTTTGGCAGCGCTTGTCTGTGCGCTTTGCTTTTGTACCTTTTTTCGATGCTTTGACTTGACGATCTTGGTATGTTTGGCAGGTGCGCTTTTTTTGTGATACTTTTTCACCTTTGGCTTTGACTTGGGCACCACGGCTTTTTTTACGATACGCTTCTTGGGCTTTACCGGCTTTTTGCTCACACGCTCTGCCTGCTTTGTCACCGGCACAGGCTCCTTGTCTGCTGCCTCTTTGGGTATCTCTTTTTTGGTTGGTTCCTGTTTTGATACTTCAGTGGGAGGCTCCCTCTTGGGAGGCGGTGTCGGCAGCGGCTGTGCTTTCTGTTGCGGTTGGGGTAGAGATTCTTGAGAAAAAGCAGAGAGTTTCAGATCTATTTTCTGAATTTTTGGTGTTTCATCGGAGACGATGAGGTGCTGCTGCAGATACCAGATGATCCCTCCGACCCCAAGGTAAAGCAGCGCCGTAACGACAAACGCAACAACGGTATGTCTCTGACGCTCATCCTCTCTATACATAGCAGGTATTATGACCAAAAAGTGTTAAGCAGAGGTTAAAAGTTTTCCCAAATCAAGTATCACTTCCGTACCCTTCCCCTTTTGGGAATGGATGCGGATATCGATCCCCTCGCTGTCACAATACGCCTTGACCAGTGCCAACCCGATGCCTCTGCCCTCTTTCGTTTGATCTGCCTGATAGTAGCGCTCCATCACACGGATCAACTCCGTGGCATCCATGCCGATCCCGTGATCTTGGATCGTTATTTTGCCCGAAACAAGCGAGATCCTCACAGGTTTCTCTTTGGGAGAGTATTTCATCGCGTTTGAGATCAGGTTGTCGAACATCTGTTCAAACCCGATACGATCGGCTGTGATCTCCATATCTTCCTGTATCTCTACATGCAGAGAGTTTCGCCCCTGCGCTTCAAAATATCCGACACGCTCATAGATCAGATCTGAGAGCAAAAAACGCTCTTTTTCAATCTCTTCGCTCTCTTTGCGTATCTGGTAGGAGAGCTCTTTGTAGAGTCTCTCCAGGCGCACAGAAGCATCTTCTATCCTCTCGATCCTGCGCAGAGAACGCGGATCTTCACCCAGCTTTTTTTTGAGCAGTTCACTGTTGGCACGGATCGTCGAGAGCGGGATATTGAGCTCATGGATGATATCGTCGATAAGACGTTCAAGCTCCGCTTCGATACGTTGTTTGGGGTGCATGATCAGAGAAGCGATCACATACCACCAGCCCAACGCCACCAGCAAGACCAAAAAACCCGCCACAAAAAAACTGAGATCGCTCAGATGCCGCCACTGAAGGAAATGGTACACGGCAGAAAAAAGGATACCAACCGATACAAAGTAAAGCAGTGAAGCAAAGATAAATGGCTTTTTCATCCATATCCCTCTCTATCGAAGGCGTAGCCTACACCCCGTTCATTTCGGATCTGATCAGGGAAATATTTTTTAAGCTGTGTAATGTAGACACGCAGTGCCCCGTCACTCCCCTCCTCTGCCGTACTCCAAAGACGTCTCTTGATCTCTTCAAGGGGTACGATCCCCCCTTTGGCTTCGAGGAGTACCAGAAGCAGCAATGCCGCCTTTTGACCAAGAAGTGCAACTCCTTGCGCATCATAGAGCTGCCTGTTATGAATGTCAAAACGGTAACTTCCCAAATGCAGCAGACTTTGACGCACCTGCCGACGCAAAACCGCTTCGATACGCAGACCCAGCTCTTCGAGATCGACCGGCTTTTTGATATAGTCATCCCCTCCTTTGACAAACCCCTCTTTGAGCGAAGCCTTATCCTCTCTGGAGGTAATGAAGATCACCGGTGTCTCATCACCACCCTGCCGCAGTTTTGAAAGCAGATCAAAGCCGCTCTCATAGGGCAGATTGACATCAAAAAGATAGAGATCATAATTATTTTCATAGGTAAGGTCAAGTGCAGAGTAGGGATCGAGTACCGTATCGACACTGTAGCCCTCCTCTTCGAGAAAATCCTGCAGGGTTTCATTAAAGAGCCTATCGTCTTCGAGGAGAAGAAGTTTAGCGGACACAAGCGCCTCCGGCAAATGGGGAATGAGGAATGAGGAATGAGGAATTTATGTATGTTTTCTCTATGAGAAAACTTTTATAAATAAAGGCATTGCAAAGCGATGCAAACCAAAACTCTTCACTCTTCACTCTTCACTCCTCACTCCTCACTTCATGTAATGCTGCTTTTACACAGCCTTCAGCGGTTCGCAACTGCGTTGTAAACATCGCTTCCGGTTCCGTCCCTACAAACGTGACGCAGTTCGCATTTGCTTAACGGGTCTCACATAAACATCCCGCCGTTGACTTTTAGGGTTTCACCGGTGATGTAGGAGGCATGGTCTGAAAGCAAAAAGGCTACGGCATCAGCCACCTCTTCGGGTTTGCCGAATCTCCCCATAGGGATCTTGGAGGTGAAGGCATCTTTGACCTCATCTTTGAG
>WFYB01000165.1 GCA_015490315.1 Sulfurovum sp.
ATGATATCACCTACGATGTCAATTTCGGGCATGTTTTGGAAGCGTTTGAGGGGGCAGGGTTTAGCGAAGATGCCTATGAGACGCAGGCACGTGCACTGATACGTTTCGGACTGATCGATATTTTGGAGATGTATGCCAAGCAGACATCACGGGAAAACTATCTGAGAGAGGCTGATAAGATCAAGACGCTGATCGCACCGACCATGATGGGAGACAGATTCAAGATGATCCACTTGAAGAAGTAATTTACTTCTTCATTGCACGGATCATCGCACAGCGTTTGATCGCCGCAGCTTCACTTCCAAACATCTGCGTATATCGTTCAAATTTTGCCTCACCGATCATAGCGATACATTCTGTTTTGTTCATAGAGAGCGCAGGGGTGGCAGTCGCAACAGTTTTGGCTGTTTTCTGCTTCTTGTCATCGGGATACATATAGTCGCTGCTATAGTTGGTGTCCTCAACCTTTTTGAGTTTGATGTTTTTTTTGGGTCTGGTATAGGAGGTTTTTGCAACATTCTGTTTTTTGGTTTCAAGCTTGGCTTTAAGTTCTGCTATTTGACGCTGCTGGCGCTGTATGATCAGAGATTGCCGCATGGTTTGATTCTGTAGCTGCACGACTTGTGAGTTGGAGGTACATCCGCCAAATCCAAAAACTGCAACAGCTGCAGCGATATAGAGTTTTGTATAGTTCATTGATCCATCCTTATTTAGTATTTCAGTTTTGTTATTACGCTATTGTAATAGAATGTTTTTAAATCTTGATGATGCAACGTCGTCAAGCAGCAGAGCAAGATCACGGCTTTTCTGTCTCCAGAGCGACTACTGCGATCGCAAATCCGCCATCATGGCTGATAGAGAGAGAACTCTGTGCGATCCTGTGCTTTGACTGTGCTTCTGCAGTGAGCTCAAAATAGGGGCGCCCTCTGCTGTCTTTTTTGATAATGATATCGTGAAAAGCGAGCTCTTCTCCAATACCGCAGCCGAGTGCCTTGGCGACAGCCTCTTTGGCTGCCCAGAAGCCTGCTACAGACTCCTCTTTTTTTGCCAAAAGGATCTCTGAATCACAGAGAAAACGCTCTTTGAAGCGTTTGCCAAATTTATCGCAGGATGCACTTACACGGTCGATTTGTATGATATCTGTGCCTATTCTCATAGAGGGATTATATCATAACCATTCGATTATTTTTGAGACTTCACCTGCAATGAAACATTTGACAGTGGTATCTTCATTTGGGCGGTTGGGGATGACAGCTTTGCCAAAGCCCTGTGTCTCTATCTCTTTTAGCCGCTGTCCGAGGCTGGGTACTTCCCGGATCTCTCCGGTGAGACTCACCTCTCCCAAAAAGAGGGTCTGTGCACTCAGCTCTCTGTCACGGTAGCTGCTGAGGATTGCTGCGATGATAGCCAGATCAGCAGAGGGTTCATTGATCTTGATACCGCCGCTGATGTTAATAAAGACATCGTAGGTACCCAGAGGAAGATCGAGTTTCTTCTCAAGCAGGGCAAGCAGCATTCCCAGTCGGTTGTTGTCAAACCCTGTTGAGCTGCGTTTGGGGTGCCCGTAGGCTTCAGATACAAGTGCCTGTACCTCGACGATGATAGGGCGGCTTCCCTCCATGATGACGGTCAGGGCAGAACCGGATTGGAGTTTTTCTTTATTGAAAAACCGCCCCGCCATACTTTTGGCATCGTTGAGCCCCTCTTTGTTCATCTCGAAGATACCCACTTCGTTGGTCGCACCAAAACGGTTCTTGAAGCCGCGTAGTAGTCTCAGTTCGGAGTTGGTATCCCCTTCAAAGTAGAGCACTGTATCGACCATATGCTCCAGCACTCTTGGACCTGCGATCGATCCCTCTTTGGTAATGTGCCCGATGATAAAGATGGGGATATGTAGACTCTTGGCTATACGCATCAACTCAAAGGTGATGGTGCGTACCTGTGTTACCGAGCCTGGTGCAGAGGGTGTCTCATCGCTGTAGAGTGTCTGGATAGAGTCTATAACGATAAGCTCGTATCTCTGTTTGTTAAGCTCTGAGAGTACGGTACCCAGGTTGATCTCCGGCAAGAGATAGAGATTGTCATGGTTGGCATCGAGACGGTTGGCACGCAGTTTGATCTGTCCCGAAGACTCCTCTCCTGAGACATAGAGTACCTTTTTGCCCTCCTTTGCCAAATTGCCTGCGATCTTGAGAAGAAGGGTTGACTTGCCCACCCCCGGACTGCCGCCGATGAGGGTGAGTGAACCGGGTACGATACCGCCGCCAAGCACAAGATCAAGCTCTTTGCTCCCGGAGCCGAAACGGGTGATATTGTCCTCTTCTATCTGGGTAATGGGGAGCGCTTTTGCGGCTGTGGTACTGCTGCTTGTGCTTTGTGTCTCTTTGAGAAATTTGATCTGCTCTGACGAGAGTTCGACCATCGTCTCCCATGCATTGCACGAGGTACATTTGCCCATCCATCGGGGAGACTGAAATCCGCATGCTTGACATTCGAAGAGTGTTTTTTTCTTTGCCATCGGGTGAAATCCTGTTGTTTTGATTTGCTTGGGACAAGTGTAGTATAACTCTGGGAAGGCTTTTAGAAATATGTCAAAATGTCATATTCTTAAACTGTTTATACGCTATTCGTAGTCAAGGAAGGCAAACTCTTTCTCTTTGACCGCACGAATAAATGCAGTAGTGTTCTCCATGCTCTCGAGGATGATCTGTGAACTGTGTGTGCTGAGTCTGGAGAGTTTTATGGGAATGTATCTTCCTCTTTGCTGTATGATGATCTCTCCGTTGCGTTTATCAGCTTTTTGAAGGATGCCGATTTTCTGAGACTCTATGGCATAGAGCGCCACTTCAAAGGCTACATCATAATCCATCAGCAGGATATAGCGCTGCTCTCCCTCTTTGGGAACCAACGGATCTGGAGTTACCCTTACCGGGAGAGGCTCGTCACGGTTAGCGACAGAGGTGTGCCTCATACGGGACGGGTTCTGCTGCTCTTTTGTATGGAGTCGCTGATAGCGGTAGATCTGAAAGGCTCTTTTGATCATGATCAGCGTTGAGACCAGCATAGAGAAAGCGATAGCGGAGAGGATACCTGTTACGACACCGAGCTTGATCGCTTTGCCGAGTTCAAAATCCTTGAGATAGTAGAGTGTTGCAATAGCGGTAAAGAGGGCACCGATTGGGAGTATCAGCGAAAGAAAAAGATTGATAAACGAACGTACCACCGCTGCTCCTTACAGAAAAATCTCATCGAGGATCGTGTTGACATAGGCATTGGCTTTGAAGTCGATCAGATCTTCGGGTTGTTCGCCGGTACCGATGTAAAATATCGGCATCTTCAACTCATTAGCAATACTGAGTACCGATCCGCCTTTGGCCGTACCGTCAAGCTTTGTGATTATTATACCATCAATTCCGATCATTTCATTGAAAGCTTTTGCCTGGTTGATCGAGGAGCTTCCCTGTGTACCGTCAAGGATGAGCATCTTTCGGTGTGGAGCTCCGGGCAGTGCTTTGTCTGCCACACGGATCATCTTTTTGAGCTCTTCGCTGAGGTTGGTCTGGGTATGGAGTCTGCCAGCCGTGTCGATGATCACATTGTCGTAGCCTTTGGCTTTGGCGGACTCGATTGTATCGTAGACTACTGCAGAAGGATCATGCCCCTGTTTTGTCGCGATGATAGGGAGTCCAAGCTTGTCGGCCCATCTGCTCAGCTGTTCTATGGCAGCGGCACGGAAGGTATCTCCCGCACCGAGTATCACTTTTCTCCCCTTTTGTGTATAGCGGTAGGCGAGCTTGGCGATGGTGGTGGTCTTGCCCGCACCGTTGACACCGATGATCATCTCGACAAAAGGTTTGGCATCGCTCTCTTTCCAGTCCGCTTTATATTGAAAAACAGAGATCAAAGAGTTAAATGCCTGGACTCTGTTGATCTTTTCAGGAAGTCCCTCAAGCAGCCTTTCGACAAGTTCATAGTTGACATCTGCCTCAAGAAGGATATCTTCAAACTCCTCTTTGTCGATACTTTTCTTCTTTTCCGGTGCGACCTCTTTGATCGCCTCATTGGTCTTGCCAAGTACTTTTTTAAACAAGTTAAACATATCAATGATCCTTTAGTGTTGCGATATCGTGTTCTATCATCTCTGGAGGTGTCGCTCCTTCATAGTGTATGCGGTATTTGCCGTTGTGATAAAGCACAGTCAGAGGCAGGGGATAGTTCTGCGGAAGATCAAGCTCTTTTATAATCTTGTTTGCCAGCGCTTCATCTCTGGTAACGGGAAACCGGACATTGTATCGATTCAGAAAGTGATGCAGGCTGTCGCTTTCTACAGCATCATTGACAAGAACGCCGAGCGTGAAGAGTGTAGCAGCATGTTTGGTTTGGATATCCTGGATATAGGGCAGTTGTCCTTTGCATGGCGGACACCATGAGGAGAAGATCGTGATTAACAGATCTTTCTGTTTCATCTGGTCGATCTGCATGCCTCCATCGGTATGTATCATCTTGTAGCTTTTGCCGTTGATATCTTTAATAGTTAAGGAGGCAGACTGGGGTTCAGGCTGCTTCTGCGTTACTGCTGAAGGTTGTGAGGAGGGTTTCTGTTCTTTTGTCAGATCTTGTTCGTTTTGGGCTTTTTGTGAAAACCGGGCTTCTTCTTCCCGCAGGCGCTTCTCTTTTTGGATCTGTATATCTTTAGGGGTAAATATCTCAGTGGTATTCTCTACAGGGATAGCTGTCTGCTCGCTCTTTTTCTTCTCACAAGCAGTTACCAAAAGTACCAACAGTGCCAAAGAGAGATAACGGAGTTCCTTCACTTGAAGCCTTTTTGCTATAATTGTCCCGATTATACCTTAAGGGTACTAAAAATAAAGGGAAATGATGG
>WFYB01000166.1 GCA_015490315.1 Sulfurovum sp.
CTTTGTGAGCCAGTCGTATGTCCCCTACGTACATAAAGATTCCAAATTCTGGGTGATGAGTACCGTAGATGTCGATATTTCGAGTGGTAGACTTGATCTCAATGTAGCACCGCTCTTCAATCTGGTACACAGTGGCATCGAGTTCTCCTCCAGTGGAGAAGACAGCAATGATACTGTACCGGACAAGTTTAGTTTCTATCTCTATAAAAATGCCGCTTTGGCAAATGAGAAGAAGATAGGAGAGGGGGGAGAAGCAGTCAAAAGCTACAAGATCATTACGTATGATCCGATTGCCAAGCTCAATATCAATGCACCGGTACGCTATGACGGCTTCGATGTAGGACGTGTCAAAGATATGCAGCTGCACTATGATAGTAAAACGCACAAGATGCGAGGAGATGTCCTGCTCAATATAGATACCTCTTCTTTTGCAGACAAAAAGAGCGGTGAGGAGAACCTTGAGGCGGCTGTCAAAGAGGGGCTGCGCGCACGCGTGACACCGACCGATCCTATCACAGGACTTCTCTATGTCGATCTCGTCTTTGTGGATGAGAACACAACACGCCAGATCGAAAACAACGGCACCTATGCACTGCTGCCGAGTATCCCGATGGAGCAGAGTAGCATCATGGATGGTGTAGAGCGGATGATCGCCAAGATCAATGCACTGCCGCTGGACGATCTCATCGTTTCTATCTCACAACTTGCGAAAGATTCGGACAGGGCTGTCAAAGATCTGCACCAGCCGCTGCAGACCATCCTCGCTGATCTCAAAGAGAGTGTCAAGGCACTGCAAAAGATGACGACCAAGAAGAGCTTTGCTGCGATGCCTGATGAGGTCAACAAGACACTTAAAGAGTTGACACGTACACTCAAGACCACCAAGAAGGTGCTTAAAGGCTATGACAGCAACTCTCTGCTGACACGTCAAATATCCCAAACCCTGAAGAGTCTGACCAAAAGCTCACAGGAGATGCAGCAGTTTCTTAAGATGCTCAACCGCAAACCAAACTCACTGATATTTGGAGACAAATGATGAAAAAAATGCTATGGAAATCTATCGTACTTTCGCTGCTGCCGCTGCTCTTTGCAGGGTGCAGCCTCAAGAGCCACTACTATGTACTCTCCAACCCTTCTGCGGTGACTGCACAGCAACAGCTGAGAGGTCTGAGTATCGGTGTGGAGCAGGTAGAGGTACCCAAATACCTCTTCAAACGTGAGATCGCAGTCGCAGACAGCAGCAGCGAAGTAAGCTTTCTTCCCGATGCGGCATGGGCGGAAGATCTCGATGCAGGACTGAGTAGACGGCTGATCGCCTATCTGCAAAAGCGTTTTGACCAGCCGCACGTCTATGCTTATCCATGGGAGCTTGAGAAACAGCCCGATATTAAAGTAAAAGTACAGATCTCGCGCTTTATCACACAGAGAGGCAAGGTCTATCTTGATGCCTCATGGGAGGTTAAAGACCTTAAACGCGGTAAAACTGTTGCCAGACTTTTCCACAAAGAAGTGCCTACTGATGGCAGTCCACGAGGTATCGTCGCTGCGATGGACAGGGCATTTGGCTATCTCGAAGAGGAGATTGCCAGAGGGGTATTGCAGCTTCGATGAACTGGCTGGCACATGTCTTTCTCTCCGAAAACCATATCGAACATCAGCTTGGCAACCTGCTGACAGACCCACTCAAAGGTAAAGCGTGGGAGGGAGCGGGCGAGCGTATCCGGCGGGGTATCATGATGCATATGCATATTGACAGCTTCACCGATGCCCATCCGCTTGTCTCACGAAGCAAAGCGATGCTGACTCCCAGAGGGCATCTCAAAGGGGTGGTACTCGATATTCTCTATGACCATTTTTTTAGTCTGCATTGGGACAGCTTTTGTACGATACCCCGTGAGGTTTTTATCGAGGATTTTCGCTTCAGGGCGATGCGCGAAATGGAGCTGGAACACTACCCCTCCGAAGCAAAACGTGTCATCAGCCGTGTCGTAGGCAGCCGCCAGCTCTCCAGCTATGCCCATATGCACGGCGTAGTCGATGCCTTCAGGCGCATCGATGCGAGACTCTCAGACCGTGCACGCAGCAAAGACAACTGCGAACGCTATATCCCGCTGATCGCCGAACACAGAGAAGATCTCGAAGCAGATTTTTTAGAGTTTTTCCCCGAACTCATGGCAAGTGTTTCAGAAAAATGCCTGAGACAGGATGTCAGCCATTGGAGGATATAGGGTATGGCATTTGTCTTTCCCTTTTTGCTTTGATTGAAAATGCTTTCCTTGACACCCACCCAAAATAATGCTACAATTTTTAATTGACCGACAGTCAGTCATTGTTTGTCGGGGCGTTATTGGCGGATAGTTGATAAAAGGAATAGTAATGGCGATCATCGTAGACAAGGCACAGAAGAAGAGAGATATCGCGCTTGCATGCAAGGATCTGCTGGTTCACAGCAGTATCAATGCACTGACGATCTCGGAGATAGCTAAAACGGCAGGGATCGGCAAGGGTACCTTCTATGAGTATTTCAAAGACAAGGATGAGCTGGTCTTTGAACTAGTCAACCTATTGATGCAGGAGCACAACAGCAAAAAAGAGCAGAAGCTTGCTTCTGTAGAACGTACGCGGGAGAAGATCAAGGTTTTTTATGAATTTTTCTACAGTGAGGAGGCTGCAGACCTGCGCGCACTCTACAAAGAGTTTGTTGCGATCTCGCTGCTTGCTCCCAAGCAGGAGATGATCGCCTTTCAGACCGAGTGTTTCAGATTCTACTATCAGTGGGTAGAGAAGATCATCGATGAGGGGATCGCCAAAGGGGAGGTCCTGCCTGTGAGCAAAGAGCTTATCAAAGGGATGTATACGATGGGTGAGGGGATGTTCATCGCCTCGCTTGCTACAGAGGGGGTAATCGATCTGAAGCATGATATCAACCGCTATGTCGATGAGATCTTTGAACTTGTAGAGAAGAAGGAGTCCCGATGAAGCGTCTGATTGCTCTTTTACTGCTTCCTCTCTGTCTTGCGGCATCGGGTGAAGTCGGTCTGCGTACATTGATCACGCATGCCCAGAGCCACAATGGGGATATTTTGGCAAAAGATGCATTGATCCTCTCCAGCCAAAAGGCAAAAGAGGCCGAGCAGAGCAGCTACTGGCCGACTGTCGATATCGGGGCGAGTTACAGCAGAGTCAACCCCTCTACCATCGTCTCTCCCAGAGATACCGCCACCGGTTTTGTATCGGTAGGGGTCGATCTCTATGACGGTGGACGCAGGGAGGCACTCATCGATGCCAAAAGCAGTGAACTCACACGTGCCACCTACGAAAAAGAGGCACTGGGCAAAGGTATCACACTCCGGATCATCCGCAACTACTATACCGAGAAGACGCTCGAAGCGATGCTGCAGGCACTCTATGGCGAAGCCAAGGAGCTCAAAGCCCAGCTGCGTCGTATACGTAAATTCGTCAAAGAGGGACTGGCGACACAGGAGCAGGCAGACAAACTTGAAGCCGCCTATGCTGCGATCCGTTACAGGATCGAAAATACCAAATTCAATATAGAAACAGCACGTCAGAACCTCTCGCTTTTAAGCGGTCTGCCTGTCAAAAAGCTCGCTTCACAGCGTATCAGGGAGCCTCTCCATATAGGGTTTTCGCCTGACGAAAAGAGCAGGATACTTGAGAGTAGCGCGCAAAGCATCGAAGCCAATGCTTGTGCGCTCGAAGCGGGATACGGACCGCATGTAAGACTGGAAGATACCTACAGCAGGTCTCACTTTTCCAAGACTCAGGGGCTGCCGGGCTTTGATACCGATACCTTTTTGCCAGACCATCAGAACAAGCTGAGTCTCTCTGTCCATATGCGTCTGTACGACCATGGGCGTATCGCCAAAGAGAGTGAGGCGCTGCGCTATAAGAAGCTGGCACTCCAGTCACAGTACACACAGAGTATCAAAGCACAGAAGATGCGGTATCATCTCGCCCAAAAGAGACTCAAAACACTGCGTGCCAAACTGCAAAGTGCCTCCACTTCACTCAAAGCGGCAAAGAGCACCTATCGCGCCATACGAAAGAAATTTGAGGCTGGTTTGGTCGACGATATTACCTATCTCGATGCGCTCAACAAAATGACGCTTGCCCGAGCGAGATACAAAGAGACGCACTATGAGTATGAGATCGCCAAAGCGGAGCTCTACTACAGTGCAGGCAGAGACCCCAAGGAGTATATACGATGAAGCAGAGACAAATACAATACCAAAACAACAACACATCCATCCTTTCCAAATGGTTGATGGCAATCATGCTGTTGAGTACAGCACTCTTTGCAGAGGAGATCTATGCGACCTTTACTGTCCAGCCTCTTAAGCGTGCTGAGCTCGCTTTCAGCGCCGGAGGGATTGTCGACAAAGTCAATGTCGATGTTGGCTCAGAGGTCAAAGCCGGAGAGGTTCTCGCTTCGTTGAAAAACGATGAGCTCAAAGCACTGCTTGATGTGGCACAGACCAATTACAAGTATGCCAAAAAAGCCTATGAGCGTCAGCTCAAGGTCAAACATCTGATCGATCAGGCACAGCTGGACAATTTCGCGTTTAAGTATGAGCAGTCCAAAGCACAGCTTACATACCAGAAAGCACTGCTTGAGAAGACGCTGCTCAAAGCGCCTTTTGATGGGGTGATCTATGAGAAACTGATCGAAGAGGGTGATGTGGTCAGCGGCGCGATGATCCGTACCGCACTCAAGCTGCAAAGTACCCACAAACGCAAACTGATACTTGCATTTGATCAGAAGTACCATGACCTTGTCAAGGCAGGGCAGACTTTCCGCTACAAGGTCGACGGTTCAGATACGCCAAGAGAGAGTCGCATCAGCAAGGTCTATCCTGCTGCAAGAAGCAAAGACAGGAAGCTGGAGGCGGAGGTGATCGCCGAGGATCTGCTGCCGGGGCTCTTTGGGGATGGCTATATCCTCACACAGAAGCCGTAGGAGAGATCGATGTACAAACTTGCCATCAACCGCCCGATCACTACGCTGATGTATATCCTGACACTGATGATCTTCGGGTTTATCAGTTTCAAGTCGATGCCTTCTGCACTCTTTCCCAATATCGACTTTCCCATTGTGACGATCAAGACGCTCTATCCGGGGGCGGATGCGAGTACAGTAGAGTCCCAGGTAACAGAGAAGGTCGAAGAGGCGATCTCCCGTATCGGAGGGATCGACAGTGTGGTTTCATCGAGCAGTGAGGGGGTAAGCGTCGTTACGGTCAAGTTCTTTCTTGAACGTGACATTGATGAGGCTGCCAACGATGTA
>WFYB01000167.1 GCA_015490315.1 Sulfurovum sp.
CATCTGTATCCACATCAAGTGTATCTCCCGCAGCCGCATCTGCCGGAAGTGTAATATCGGCTGTAACACCCGCTGCAATCTCTGCAGCGCTTAGCAGATTGTCTCCGCCGTCATTAATACTCACTGTCGGTGCACTCGGTGCTGTGGAGTCAATAACGAGTTCATCTGTAGTGGTATCAGCAGTACTGAGATTTACTGCATCTGTTACAACAGCGGTTATATCGTACGGGCCATCTGCTAGTGGAGTAAAAGTACCTGTATCAGGCACAGCCACCCCAGTATCAATACTCCAGTTTCCAGAAGAATCTACCGGTACATTACTATAAGTCACACCATTTACAGTTACAGTTAGTGCCTCCCCAGAGGGTAAAGCACTTCCCGTACCTACTGTACCTGTTAACATAGGTGTAGTATCATTGGTCAATAAACTATTCACGGTAGGAGTAGCAGGAGGATTATTGTCAGACGCAAATACCTGATTGACATATACCCCTGAATCCAAAGTCGCATCCCCAGTATCCGCTATCGCAATTTTAAAGGTATAGGTCGCCCCCGGTGTTAAATTGGTTAGTGTTCCATTAAGTTTTTTTGTCACACCGTTATACTCTATCGTTACTGGACCAGGAGCATTGCTATTGGTATTACAACTCCCTGTGTTCCCGTCATGTCCATTAATAATATAATAATTGCTTTTTGTATAATCGACCGTGCCGGTTGCAGGATACGTACCCGCATAGCAGCCTGCCCATCCGGCATTGATAGTATTGACACTTACTGCATTGCTTGTTCCAGGTACAAGAGCAATATTTTGAGTACCGGTAATTCCGGGACCAGAAACAAAAAAACCAAAGATATCATTGTATTTACTTCCTACATAATCAGGATATTCTTCTGAACCAAACTGAAATGAAACATGTAGATTTGTGTACCCGGCATCAAGCGTCACATCAAATGTATATACTACAGTATCGTAAATCGCAGTTGAATCTATCGCAATAATATCACTGTCACTATAAGTATAGTTGTTATTAACTGTGTCAGCTGTAGCACTATTGGCTTGAAATGCCTGCGTAACACTTCCAGTTGTCAGTACAACACCATTGTCTATCTCCAACCCTGCACCAGAAATACCATTACTGAATGTTCCGATCTGAGTTGTTCTACTCCCTGCAACAAGTGCCGTGTTTGCAATGGTGATACCTGTACCTTCTATTGTATTGACAATCTGTATATCTGTAGGATTTGCACTATATGTAGCATCTGCATTAGCAAAAACAAATGTATAGAATGGTAACACCATCCATCTGACCCATATTTTTTTTCTTGATAGTTCCATTATTTTTGTCTCCTTAAGATGGAAAACGATTATTTTTATATACATGATTGAAAAAAGAATAGAGGAGATAGGGGATCAAACAGTTGTCTACTGTCATAACCCATATATACTGCTTTTGGTAACCCGGCTGACTTTTATCTAAAAGTCCCGTGGCTTTCCGTCCCTGCTTCACAATAGGTTTGGCTTTTTCAATACAATATAATCGTATGGGGCAAGTATAACAGAAAAATGTCAAAAAATGTCAAAAAAATAAGTTTTGTAGAAAATGTAGTAAAAGAGCCTCCACACCCTTGTGGGGATGAAGGCTTGAAAGGGGAAGGAGTATTACTCTACTTCTGCGTCGATGACATCGTCATCATCCGCTTTGCCGGCAGAGGCAGATTCGCTGCCGCCTGCTTGCTGCTGTGAAGCAGCCTGCGCTTCGGCAAGTTTCTGCGCATGTGTGGTCAGCTCTTGTACTTTGGCGTCGATCTGCTCTTTGGTCGCATTGTCATCTTTGATCAACGCTTCAAGCTCTTCGATCACCTTTTGGGCTGCGGCTTTCAAGCCTGCTTCGACTTTCTCACCCAGCTCTTCGAGTGTCTTCTTGACCTGGTGAATCATTGCATCAGCCTGGTTCTTCGCTTCGACGAGTGCTTTACGCTTCTCATCCTCAGCTTTGTGTGCTTCAGCGTCTTGTACCATTCTCTGGATCTCCTCTTCACTCAGTCCTGACGAACCGGTGATCTTGATCTCCTGAGATTTACCTGTACCTTTGTCTACCGCTGATACTGTCAGGATACCGTTGGCATCGATATCAAAGGTAACCTCGATTTGAGGTACGCCTCTTGGTGCCGGCGGAATACCCTGAAGCTCGAACATACCGAGTGACTTGTTGTCTTTGGCAAACTCACGCTCTCCCTGGAGTACGTGGATGCTAACTGCGGGCTGATTATCCTCTGCCGTTGAGAAGATCTGAGACTTCTTCGCAGGGATCGTCGTACCCTTCTCGATCACTTTGGTAGTCACGCCGCCAAGTGTCTCGATACCGAGGCTGAGCGGTGTAACATCCAAAAGCAGTACATCTTTGACATCTCCGGAGAGAACACCACCCTGTATCGCTGCACCGATCGCAACCACTTCATCAGGGTTGACCGATTTATTCAGCTCTTTACCGAAGAATGCTTTGACTCTCTCCTGTACCAATGGTACACGGGTAGAACCACCGACGAGGATGATCTCCTGTACATCATTTTTGTCAAGTCCAGCGTCTTTGAGAACACTTGTGATCGTATCGATCGTCTTATCTACAAGATCAGAGATCAGAGACTCAAACTTCGCTCTTGTGATCTTCATCACCAGGTGCTTCGGTCCAGAAGCATCTGCTGTGATAAACGGCAGGTTGATCTCTGTCTCAGTCGCTGTTGAGAGCTCTTTTTTGGCATTTTCAGCTGCCTCTTTGAGTCTCTGAAGCGCCATGATGTCAGCTTTGATATCGATACCTGTATCTTTCTTGAACTCTTCTGCAACATAGTCGATGATTCTGTTGTCGAAGTCATCACCACCGAGGAATGCATCCCCGCCGGTCGCCAATACTTCTACGACACCGTCACCGGTCTCGAGCGCAGTAACGTCGAATGTACCTCCACCGAGGTCATATACGACGATCTTCTCTGCATCTTTCTTGTCGAGTCCGTATGCCAGCGCTGCGGCTGTAGGCTCGTTGATGATACGAAGGACATTGAGTCCTGCGATCGTACCCGCCTCTTTGGTCGCTTTACGCTGTGCATCGTTGAAGTATGCAGGTACGGTAATAACCGCATCGGTGATCGTCTCACCCATATAGGCTTCTGCATCTTCCTTAAGCTTCATCAGGATCTTCGCAGAGATCTCTTGAGGTGTATAGGTCTTGCCGTCTACCTCGACCGCACATGCACCGTTTTTATCTACGATGTGGTACGGCAGTCTCTCTTTCGCCTCTTTGGCTTTCTCTTCGTCACACATCAATCCCATGATTCTTTTGATCGAGTAGATCGTTTTCTCAGGGTTTGTGACCATCTGTCTTTTTGCAGGATCTCCTACAAGCACTTCACCCTTGTCAGTAAATGCCACGACAGAAGGCGTTGTGTTTTTCCCCTCTTTGTTGGCGATAATCTTCGCTTCACCATTGTCATACACTGCCATCGCAGAGTTTGTTGTTCCTAAGTCTATTCCTAGTGGTTTTGCCATTTTCCATCCTTTATGTTAGAGTTGTATCTCAAAATGTATAGTGTTAGTATACTGATAATTTTCAATTACGTTTGCAACTTGAGTTGCATCTTGTAAATTTTTATTTTAACGCGGCTTGCTACGCTCGACCATCACTCGGTTCCGCACCGTATAACGTGAGGTTCACTCACGTTATTTACAGGGTGAGGAGCGTTTATGCCAAAGGCATCGCGTCCCTGTCTCTACTTACAAGTAGAGACCATCGCCGGTCTGAGTACACGGTCTTTGATCTTGTACCCTTTTTGCATCACCTGTACGATATCACCGCTCTCATGTTCGTCACTGTCGACCTGCATGATCGCCTGATGGACATCCGGGTTGAACTTTTTGTCACACTCTACCTCTTTGATATGGTGCTTCTCGAGTATCTTCTTGAGCTGTTCGTATGTAAGCTCAATACCCTCTTTCATTTTGTCGATGACCTCTTCACTCTTCTCTTCGGCAGCACTTTCGATCGATGCCAAAGCATTTTCGAACGTATCTACTACCGCCAATATATCCTTCGCGAAACTCTCATTCGCATAGGCTACGGCATTGGCTTTGTCTTTCTCCAAGCGCTTCTTCGCATTCTCAAAATCGGCATGCGCTCTGAGATATTTGTCTTTGTACTCTTCAGCTTCCTTTTTGGCAGCTTCGAGTGCATCTGTCTCTGTGGTCTCTTCTTCTTTTTGCTGTTGTTCGTTGACAACTTCTTCAGTCGCAGAGGCTTCAGACTTTTGCTTCTTACTCATAAATAGACCTCCTTTTTATGATCGTTGCACCTATAAAATCCTAAATGCTTGGCAGTATTATACAACATTGAGTGTATCTTTGTCAAGTATAAATGTTAAAATTTTTATAAAAAAGTTTAGTCTGGATGACTAAACTTTAAAAATGTACACAGAGCTACCTCTTATGATCAAAAAAATAGCTTAAACGATATGCCAAAATATAGGTATGATATAGAGTAAAAGAATATATAGGAAATTAAAAAGGGGTATTTAGTAAAACAAGGTAAGCGTATCAGGCGCTATGCGCCGATACTTTGTTGAAGTTGAAACTTAGTTTCTGATACCGAGATCTTCTTTGATCTTGTGCCATCTTGTGATATCTGTCTTTTTCAAATATCTCATAAGTCTTCTTCTCTGACCTACAAGTTTGAGCAGACCGAGTCTTGAAGAGTGGTCTTTTTTGTTTGTTTTAAGGTGATCAGTCAAGTATTTGATTCTCTCTGTAAGCAGAGCTACCTGTACTTCTGTTGATCCTGTATCGTTCTCGCCTCTTGCGTATTTAGCAATAATTTCTGCTTTCTTCGCCTGATCCAAAGCCATAATGACCTCCTGATTGGTATTTGATTCTCAAAAAATGAGTCCGACATCATAGCATATTAACCTTACCTCCTACTTATATCAAAAGGTAAACCTCTCTATAATAGAAATTAGAGTAATATACTCCTATTAAAAGTTTCCGGACAACGGTACCGGATACAACAGAAGGTAAAGATTATGTTACTCACCCGTGCAAGCGAATATGCGCTCCTCTCTTTGGATGTGATCAGAAAATCAGACAGACCCCTCGGGGCGGAGCAGCTGGCAAATGAACTATGCATCCCCAAAAGCTTCTTGGCAAAGATCCTGCAAAACCTCGCAAAACAGGAGATCCTCGAATCAAGAAAGGGTGCGCACGGAGGCTTCATCCTTGCCAAGGATATCAATGAGATCTCCGTCAATGACATCATCTATGCCGCGGAGGGCAAAACCCCCTCTGTCTTTGACTGCACACAATACACCCAGACTTGCCCCAACGGCAGTATCGGAAGCTGCGCCATCTCTCCTTTTTTGGCGAACTTTCAGACCAAGATCGACGAGTTTCTCAATGACCTTACGCTTGGAGACATCCTTCAGTAATGACACAGCATATCTATCATCTCTCTCATATCGATCTTGACGGGTACGGCTGTCAATATCTCACCACACGCTGCTTTGACAACATCGAATGCTACAATGCCAACTATGGGCCAGAGGTCACTGCCCGCCTTGAGGAGATCATCACAAAGATAGAACAGGACACATTCATCCATGGCAACGAGACAGAGCGGCTCGTGCTTATCACTGATCTCAATCTCACAACCAAAGAGGCAAACTGGATTGAAAACGAAGTGATACGTGTAGGTGCAAAGCTCCAGCTTCTTGACCACCACGCTACCGGTGCAAATGCCGCAGAGCGTTTCGCCTGGTACATGCTCGATACAACCCGCTGCGCGACGCTCATCACCTACGACTGGCTGCAAACACACTATGACTTCGACCCGGAGGGCGAATATGCACCGATCGTCCAAGCGATCAATGCGATCGACATTTGGGTGGCAGATGATCCCCTCTTTGAGTACGGCAAGGTGATGCTCGGTATGATCTCGGGTGCCCGTGAGATCAACCGCATCCTCTTTCCCGATGAGGACAGAAGATTCAAGCTCCACCTGATCGACGCTGCCAAAGCACGGGTCACTAAACCAGATGCGCCCATCCTCCTCGATGACGATATGCATCAGATCAAAAAGCGCTTCTTCCGACGTGACAGGAACGATACCAAGGACAATCTCGTCGCCAACTATGTCACAGAGCTGCTAACCAAAGAACGCCAGCGTCTGACCATTTACTACAGAGGTCACAAGGGTATACTCGGCTACAACGTCGGCAATGCCTCGCTCATCGGCAATGCCTGCATGCTTGAAAATGACGACTACGACTTCTATATGGATGTCAATTTCAGAGGCAACTTCTCACTGCGCAGCAACAACAAACTCGATGTCTCCACTATGGCTGCCGAGATAGGCAACGGCGGCGGACACCCCAACGCAAGCGGCGGCAAGATAGAGGG
>WFYB01000168.1 GCA_015490315.1 Sulfurovum sp.
ATAACGATGGTGTTTTTGTCCTTGAGGTTGATGACAAATTCGACGATGAACCCTTTCTTACCATTTCTCTCATCTGCAGAGATAACGACATTGGCTGAAATGATATCGAGATTGTATTTCTTGAGCCCTTCGAGTGCCGCATCCACATACGCTTTAATGGTATCTGTCAATTCAAAATGTTTTCCTGTGATACTTTTGTTCATCATAGATCCTTCATGTTAAAGTCAGGGATATATCGCTATATCCATACTTAATTGTAACTTAAGTTACTTAATGAAGGGTAAACTAGAGAGATTAAAGCTCCGCTTGTCCTACGATTGAGGCATAGCCGGTTTCAGGTTCGATACGAATTTGAAAAGACTCACCGGTTTTAAGTGTAAATGTATAGATACAGGCTGTAGAGAGATAGCTGGCATAGTTAGGCTGTGTAGAGCCGGAGAATCCTGTATGGGGTCTGCCAAGGTGGTCAAAGCCTATATACTGTGTCGCACAGCTTCCTGACGGTGTGACGCTATCTACACCAAAACGTTTGGTTAGAAAGATATTTTTGCTTACGGTCGGATCTGATTCATTGCCGTTGCTGCAGTCATCTGTATTTTTCCAGAACATCGGTTTGCCATTAGCTGGGTCCAAGGCTACCTCATTTCGATCCAAATCACCCTGATGATCTCTATCAGATCCGACAGAGATAAATAGACCGCTTCCGCCGCCGCAGGATTCGATCTTAAACTGCCAAAACTCTCTTTGCCACTCTTCATCATTGAATTTTTGTCTGTCATCAAGGAGTGCCAGATGTTGCGCATAGCGGATGTCAGCAAGAATGGTATCGGCTGCCTCCTGTCTGTAGTCACGATCGAGCCTTGGGATGGCAAGTGCAGCGATGATGCCAAGCACGACAATAGCAAAGACAAGCTCAAGCATCGTAAAAGCGTTTCGTCTCATGAGATCTTTTGGTGTGATCATATCTTTTGTACCGTCCTTCTGTGTACTGTGCGCCACTGAGCAGTGTTGTCAGGGTCTCTGTAGTCTACATAGGCATCTACGATGATCGTGAGTGGTGTGCTGGATGTAGTGACATTGGTGCTGAGCTGTCTTGTTGCCGGACAGGTGCCGATCTGGGATGCCGGACCAATGTATGAGATGTGTGTTCTGACCCTGTATCCGTTACCGGTATTTGGGGTACCAATAGTACCGTTGATCGTCTGTACACAGTCTGCAGTTCTGTTGTGTGCACTCACAGCCATGATGGCATACTCGGTATAGCTTTTGGCATAGAGGATTGCCTGCTCATGCTGATACTGGGCTGTAGTGGTTTTGACGATCTTGCCGCTGGTGCTCATGACCAGTGCGCCTACTGTTGCCATGATCACAAGTACAAAGATCGCCGTAATCATTGAGAATGCGCTTCGCATAGAGGATGTTGTATACATTAGAATACCACCTTTTCTTTACAGGCATGGATCATTTCACCGTCGGCACCTATCTGTTCCTCTTTACATATCTTGATACGAAATGCCCCGCCTGAGTATTTGAAACGGAAGTTGGTGACATCTTTTAGCAGAAGGCTTTTGCTACCACCTATAGCAACTCCGGCATTGGGAGTAAAGTTGTAGTAGAGAAAGAGATCCCTTTTACCCTCTGTATTGTTCTCGACAGAGAGTGCATAGGAGCTCCATGCAAGCTTGTAGCGTTCGGAAACATTGGTGTTGGGCGGGATGCCATCCATTGTGATATTTTCACCGCTGCCGCCTGATATGCCATAGGGGGTTACAGTCCCGTCATCAGCGAAGTAGAGCACGGCACTTGAAAGATTGCCCCCAAGATTACCAATGATTGTAGAGGCAAGCGTGAGATTTGATCCCGGAGTTGAAATCTTGGTACGACTGGATGCATCTAGGTCACAAAAACCGCTCCATCCTGGGCGTCTGTTGGCATTGGATGTGATTGCTTCAAAGCTGTCACCGTCATAGCCTACCCACTGCAAAACGTTCATATCGGGATCGGTGACAAGATCAAGGGCTGTATAGGCACCGCCGATTGTCTTGCGTGCCCCGATGGTAGAGGGGATTGCGTAGCGCAGACGGTTGGCGATCTGGTTGAGTGCAAGCTCTGTTTTGATATTGGCTTTGTATTGGGCTCTTTGGATGATATAGTTCTCATAGGTCTGGGCGATGATCTCCGCACCGATAGAGGAGACAATCCCCAAAATGACAATGACAAAGACCAGTTCAAGCATTGTAAAGGCGCGACGGTGATAATGGTATAGATACTTCACGGCAGAACGCTCCTTGCATATGAGTAGCTGCCAAGGTTGCAGGCAAAGGCATGCATGACGATATTTTTTTGCAGCTCTTTGGCAGAATGGGAACTGGTCAAGGCAACAGAGATTCTTTTGATGTTGGTCGTCCCTGGAGCAGAGCCAGTAGGGTTGAAGTCGTATTGTATGGTTTGCTGAGTGTAGTCTGCACCATCAGAGCTGTATGTCACATTGGTTGCGATGTTGACAGTTGTCTGTTCGATATAGTCGGTACCGCCGGTACCAAGTTTGACATCTTTGAGTGTTGCTTGGAGTGTCACATTGTTAAAATCATCTATATCATCAATATCAGTACCCTCTTTGCCAATTGCTGTGGCATTGTATTCATTTCCGTTACAGTTAAAGGTGTGTGATTTGCTATTGAGAGGGACACCAAGTCTGGTCTGTGTACTCGGAACTTCATTGAGTTCGTCATCTCCGGCAGTGACAAGTATAGAGGGGGTACTGCCACAGGGGACATTGATGTTGTTCTCATCCCAGTCGTAGGTGAGGATCATGTTGATTCTGGCAGAAGCTTCATTGATCCCCTCTTGCTGAAGTGCCACAGAGGTACTTTGGCTGGCTGTAGAGATGAGCATCGGAGCGGATAGAAGGACAATACCCATCACCACAATAGCAACGATCAGTTCGACCATGGCGATGGCTTTTCTGCAGTGTTTGTGTAAAGAGCTGCCCATCTTTACCACTCCAGTCTTTTGGACTTGGTCGCACTGATATCATCATCTACAACATGTCCTGTTTTGCCATATCCTGTCCATGCGGTAGGTTTTGGGATAAATCTGACACGGTAGTACTCTTCACTCTTATCATATTCCAGCCAAGGCAGGGATCTGTAGACTATCTGCACTGTGACAGGACGAGGATTGCTTGACGGCAATGAGACATTGAGATCATCCTGTTTGCCGGTTGTTTTATAAAAGACATCATCAAGCTTCTTAGCCGGCGGCATGGTACCATCAAGACCTAACTGGGCATCTCCAGGTGTTTTACCGGTATAGTAGGAGACATTCAGATCACTTGTGCCAAGGTCACTGTTTTTTGCAAAGAGTCCACTTGCGATATACCAGTTGCCACTCTCATGTGCAGCGCTAAAGCTTGAGTTAAGGTCGTAGTTTCTGCACTCTAACGGATTTTTATCGCAATATACGATGACATTTAGAGGTGTTTTTATCCAGCTTTCTGACGTGGTATAGAGCTTTTCATCCGGTGAGACTTTGGCGTAGAGGAAGGTGACATTTCTGTCAAACCCTTTGGTACCGTCTGGAATATGTGTCGTTAGATTGGCAGAAGAGTTTGCATCTTTGCTGAATGCATAGATCTCTTTATAGGTTGTATTGATCGGATTGATCCCCTCTTTGCCGTTTAGGATATCGTTTTTGTAAGGCTTTTTAAAGGTGGTATATACCCTGATTCTTGCACTTCCCTGTGTGGTGTTGTTTTCGAAGGCTCTATGGGACAGTGTCAGGTTTTTATCTTCACCAACCTCTACATCAGCATAGGTTGTATTGAGATCAAGCTGGGATCCGTACTGGAGTGTTTTTTGGAACTCTGCTCCCTGTGTGGAGAGTATCGTCTGGGTTGGGGTTGATAGGATATGAACAAAAAGTTTAAGATCTGTAGCGCTGCACCCCTGGGTAAAATTGGTAGTGACAACATTTGTTTTTGAGAGGGCAGTGATATTGCCTTCATAGATATTGGACATTCGGTTATTAAAGCTGCCTATAGTCTGATAATATGGATCATTAAAATCTGTCATAAAGAGGTAGCGGCTGTCTGGCTCGATAGTCATATTGATGTCATTTAATCCAAAGCGATAGGGGTGGAATCTAAGATAGAGATCATTGTATATAGGGTTGTTGAGTCCTGTATTGTTGAGAAGTTTTGTATCTATATCACATCCGGATTTGCTCTGCCCGTCTGGAGCGATACTGTTGTTGTTGAGCAGGCAGTCATCAACACCGGGGAACGTCTTGTAGGCATAGCGCTGCTGATCGACAAGGGTCCAGTTGCTGTCATGCAGTATATAGCTGTATAGACCGGTATTTTGGTGCGTGACACGATGCCCAGGTGCGTAGTTGATTCCAGAGCTGCTGTATATTCCTCTGATTTTGCCATTTTCAAAATAGACACCCCATTTTGTATCATTGTGATCAAAACAGGCACTTTTATCTTTGAACTTCAGCACAGAAGCAAGGTTTGTAAGATCATCATTGCCAAAAAGTCTGGTATAGCCCTTGGCTACGACATTGTCACCGAGATAACTCGTTGCATTTGCGTCCAGCATGTATTTGTATCCGGCAGCAAGAGCAGCAACAGGTTTGTCATCAATATTGTTGTTAAGAGCTAGATTTTTAGTAGTTGCAGGGGTGCTCTCTTCTTTGCCGTCAGTTATGGAGACACGGTATGCAGCCGGTCTGATGGCGAAGTTGTCGCGTGAGCATACCGGATGCGAGAAGAAGTCTCTAAGACAGGCATAACATCCGCGTGCACCTGTTTTTGGGTTTTCATAGTCTGAACAGCCATGCCCGCCAATTGTTTCAACACTACAGAAACCGTGCGTACCGGAAGCCTGAAGTGTTGTGTCAGTTGGGGCAATGTAGGTATCATACAGATTCTGAAAACAGCTATCATCTGAACGATCCATACAGCTATGTGGGATAATGGTGTTGTTGCCGTCTACGATATACCATACGCGGAATGCTGCACTTCTAAGCGCTCTCTCTACGGAGATATTTAAACTGCTGAGGTCAACGCGTGAACTATTATTGATAAATTGGGCAAATATCTCTTGTGTGCCGCTTGCATCAAGTCTCTGGATGATTGCAGGATCGGGGTTGTCACAGAGGAATGTGGCATTTTCATCTTGAAAGCTTCTTGCGTTGATCAGCTCTATAGATACAGTGTAGCCGTCAAGGGGAAGTTCTGTTTGGTATGCAGGAGCCGGATCTTTGCTGTAGGCTACAACATCAAAGTCGAAGTCCTTCCCTACTACTTGAGTATAGAGCGGATATTTCTCTTTCGGGGCACCGCTGCTGTTGTGGCGCTCAACATTGTATGTGCCATAAAGCGGATGATACCCCTCTACTTGTGTACAGCGAGGCAGAGTACCGTATTTTGTAGACATTGAGAGAGGTACAGGTCCGGAGCCGAAATTGATAGTGGTATTAAGCTCAACATCAAATTTCCCTTCATAGGAGTTACTGTCCAAATCCCAATTGAACTGGGCATAGTAACGCTGAAGTGCTTTGAACGTACCGCCGTCAGGGGTTACATATTCACCGACCGCAATCTCTGGTCTAGTGGTAGTATGGTTGGCTGTGTAGATGGCAGGAACGTAGGTGTTGACATTGTTGGGTGAGTAGTAGGCATCTTTGAAGGTCGTATCGGTGGTAGGCTTGAGCTCTATGTTGACCTTGCTATGCTCAAAGTCGAAGTCTCCTTCCTGACTCTGCAGTGCAAGGTTGATACTAAGTTCTCCCCCTCCTATAGTGTGTATGGTACGGTTGTCTTCGGTGATATCAAAATCATTCTGGCGTATCGTATAGTCGTAGCAGAGCTTTGGGATATAGAGCTCTGTTGAAAATCCATACATACTTAAAAATATTCTATCATCTTTAGAGTCTATTGTAATGATTGTACTAGTCTGCTCATTCTCTATAATGCTACTGACATTGATTTCATCGATATCTATTCCTAATGTATTTTCGTAATTTGGCTGCCTATCTATAACATTTTTACCATTTCTTGATACGGTACCATTCTGTACATTGTTAGTGTCATTTAAGCTATCCATTATTGGAACAGGAGTACCATCTTTTTTTGTAATACTCATCGAATCATCCAAGGCTCTGTCTGACTCTCCAGCAAATACAATGAGATTTGATTTAACGGGACCACTTTCAAGTTTTGGTGTCAAAAAGCCGGCTATCGTTGAACTTACGCTTGCTGGGTAGTCGCCAGAATTATATACTCCATTGAAGCCATCAAATAAAGAGATGTTTTTCATGGAGCGTATTTTGATATCGCTCTGATCCTCAACAA
>WFYB01000169.1 GCA_015490315.1 Sulfurovum sp.
ATCCGACGACTTTGATGGCGATGACCACCGTCAGTGCCGAGAGGATCAGGATAAGGGTATAGAAAAAGCGCGTATTGATACCGCGCAGCTGTGCATACTCGCTGTCATAGCTAACCGCGAGTATCTGACGGTACCAGAAGACCACGACAAAGAGGATGATCGCCAGCAATCCCCCCATAAAGTAGAGATCCTCCGTCGTGACTGCCAGTATCGAGCCAAAAAGGTAGCTCATCAGATCGACATTGTAGCCCGGTGTCAGGTCGACGAAGATCACACCGATCGCCATACCCACTGCCCAGATCAATCCTATGAAAGTGTCTATCCTGTGGCGGTTGCGGTGTGTCAGTAGTGCGATGAGCAGTGCCGCACCCACAGCAAAGAGCGAAGCCCCCAGAAAGATCGGCAGCCCCAAAAAGACCGCAAGCCCGATCCCACCGTAGGAGGTATGTGCGATACCCCCGGCGAGAAAGACCATGCGGTTGACGACGATAAGTGAGCCGATGATCCCCGCTGCAAGGGAGACGAGAATGCCTGCGATGATGGCATGCTGCATGAAGGAGAACTGCAAGGCTTCTATCATTTGGTTTCCCTCCATTTACTTTCTTGCCATTTACTTTCTTGCCATTGGCTTTTTTCCTCTTGTTTCATGCTCTCTGTGGAGGGGGTGCAGGTATTACAGCTCTCACTACCAAGCATCTGAAGCAGCTCGATCTCGCAAAGGTGCTCTGTGTCGGAGTGGGTGTGAAATATCTTGCTTTTGTCCGAGATGTCGTGTACGACCACGCTGTGGTTGACATGGGCGACTTTGTTGGCATACTTGAGGATGATCGAGAGGTCGTGGCTGACCACAAGAATCGTCATTGTTTGGTTGAGCTGTTCGAGCAGCTCATAGATCTCCTTTTGCCCCTGCGGGTCGATACTTGCCGTAGGCTCATCGAGGATGAGGATGCGAGGGTGTGCACAGAGTGCCCGGGCAATCATCACACGCTGACGCTGTCCGCCGGAGAGTGAGCCGATCTTTTCGTTGGCGAACTTCTCCATGCCTACCTGTGAGAGGGCTCCCATCGCACAGGCGATCTCATCTTTGCCGTACCCAAAGAGGGGACGACGCTCCCCGACATGTCCGATGAGTACCACTTCGATGACTTTGATGGGGAAGTCGGTATTGATATTGGTGTTTTGGGGCACATAGCCGATCTTGTCACGGCTCTTTTGGGGTGGCTTGCCAAGTACCTTTATCTCTCCTTGTTGCGGGGTAAGTAGTCCGAGTGTGAGTTTAAGCAGTGTCGATTTGCCCCCGCCGTTGGGACCGATGATCGCGAAAAAGTCTCTCTCCTCTACAGTGAGATTGACATCTTCGAGTACCAGTTGATCCTCATAGGCAAAAGAGAGGTTCTTTATCTCGATCACAGCTTTTGACATCTATGCGCCACCTGCGATCGCTTTGGCGATCCTGATGAGATTTGCCGACCAGTCGGCTGCCATCGGCGAGACTTTGATGACAGGGATGCCAAGCTCTTTGGCGATGATCTGAGCACTGGTATCCGAAAACTCCGGCTGGGTAAAGATAGCACGTACCCTCTGGCGGCGCGCCTCTTTGATCAGTCTGATCAGCGCTTTGGGTTTGGGTGCCTTGCCCTCTATCTCCACAGGCAGTTGCACGAGTCCGTACTCTTTGGCGAAGTAGCCCCAAGAGGGGTGAAAGACCATAAACTTCGTCCCTTTGGGTACATTTGAGAGGATCTGACGGATCTTCTCATCGGTGGTATTGACCTCTGCCAGCCATGTTGCAAGCCCTTGACGATAGGCTTCCTCATGGGAGGGATCGGCTTGTATTAGGGCATCGGCGATGTTGCGTGAGATGATCCTGACATTAGACGGTGCCGTCCAGACATGCGGATCGAGTCCGCTATGGGCATGATGGTGTTCATGCGCATCATTATGTTCATCATGATGCTCCTCTTCGTGCTCCTCTGCAGCCATGGGTATCTTCTCAACACCCTTCGTTACATCGATGACGGTAAGATGGGGATTGAGATCTTTGAATTTGGGCAGCCAGACATTCTCAAACTCCACACCGATAGCAAAATAGAGATCGGCATCGGCAATCTGGCGCATCTGTGAGGGCTTGGGCTCATAGGTATGCGGTGAGTCTCCGGGCATGACCATCGTAGCGACCTCTATCGCATCACCGCCGATCTTTTTGGCAAAGGTTTGCTCCGGGACGATGCTGACGACACTCTTGGTCTGCGCAGACAACAAGGCAGAGAACAAAAGGGTGATAAATATTAATTTCTTTTTCATAGAGGCAATTATATCCAA
>WFYB01000170.1 GCA_015490315.1 Sulfurovum sp.
TACCTATTTCCTGCTATCTACAACCTGTCTGTTCCCTGATACCTATCCCCTATTTCGGTTTTACCGCAAGGTTGACCAGCTTGTTCGGCACCACAATCTCTTTGACAACCTGCATCCCCTCAAGCCACTTGGCACCTGCCTCTTTGGCAGCCGCAAGTATCTCATCGTTACTCGCATCGGGGCTGACCTCTATCTCGGTGCGTTTCTTGCCCCCGATCATCACGACATACATGATGCTATCTTGCACAAACACTTCATCTTTGACGTCAATCTTGCCTTTGAAGTTCTCCCGTTCAAAGAGCTTCTCACTCAGCTCCGTAGCCACATGCGGGATGATCGGCTCAAGCAGGTTGAGCATAATATACATCCCCTCTGTCCAGACATCTGCGTTATCCTGCTTATCAAGTGCATTGAGTGCTTCCATACAGGCAGCAATGAGCGTATTGAAAGCAAAGGTATGTTCATAGACATCAGCAGATTTCTGCAGTGTTTCATAGACTTTGACTCGTGCTAGTTTGCTCTCTTTGCTCAGGCTGCTCTGGTCAATCTCAGGTAGCCTCTTGCCTGTAACTTTGCCGCTTCTGTCATAGAGTTTTTTGATGAAACGGAAAGCACCGTCTACCGCAGAGTCATTCCACTCAAGCTCTTTTTGCGGCGGTGCGGCAAAGAGGATAAACAGACGCGCGGTATCGGCACCGTACTTATCTACCAAGGCATCCGGGTCAACCGTATTGCCTTTGGACTTACTCATCTTTGCTCCATCTTTGAGTACCATCCCCTGTGTCAGCAGTCTCTGGAACGGCTCATCGATATCGTGATAGCCAAGATCACGCAGCACTTTGGTGAAGAAACGCGCATAGAGCAGGTGCAAGATCGCATGCTCGATACCTCCGATATACTGATCAACCCCGAGCCAGTAGTCAGCATCTGCTTTGTCTATGCCGACCTCTTCCCACTTTTTGGGGTTGGTCGCATAACGGAACTGATACCAGCTTGACTGCACGAAGGTATCGAGTGTATCGGTCTCACGCACGGCATCCTTACCACATTTTGGACACTTACAGTGTTTCCACGTCGGATGGTTCTCCAGCGGGTTGCCCTCACCGGTGATCTCCACATCATCGGGGAGTGCCACAGGCAGGTTCTCAAACTTCTCAGGTACCAGCCCGCAATCCTCACAATGTACAAACGGTATCGGTGCACCCCAGTAACGCTGACGGCTCACACCCCAATTACGCAATTTGTAGTTGGTCGTCCCTTTGCCAAGCCTCTCAGATTCAAAGTGCTCGATGATCTTCGATTTGGCTTCACTGTTCTTCATGCCGCTAAATTGTGCAGAATCCACAAGGAGTCCCTCTCCGGTATAGGGCAGATCTTCTCCCCCCTCAATGACACGTTTGATCGGCAGATTGTATTTGGTAGCGAACTCAAAATCACGCTCATCATGTGCCGGTACCGCCATGACTGCACCGCCGCCGTAGCTTGCCAGTACAAAATTGGCAGTCCAGACAGGGATCTCCTCGCCTGTAAGCGGATGAATCACACTGATACCCAGAGGATATCCCTCTTTCTCCTGCTTGGCACGCTCCACTTCGCTCATATTGGCAATGGCTTTGATCTTCTCTGCCACCTCAGCATCCAGCAGATTGTGTTCAACAAGATACTTGGTGATAAGATGCTCGGGAGCCAATGCCGAGTAGGTGACACCGTAGATCGTATCGGGACGGGTGGTAAAGACCTCATAGCGGTCAAACTTTCCGCCAAGCTTTGCTTTGCTCTCTTCGGTCAGTTCAAAGTCAAACGCCAAGCCCTGAGACTTCCCTATCCAGTTGCGCTGCATCGTGATCACTTGGGAGGGCCACTTGCCCTCAAGTTGTGCCAGGTCTTCCAGCAGTTCATCGGCATAGCGGATAATATCAAGGTAGTAGCCCGGCATCTCCTTAAGCTCTATAGGGTTGTCACAACGCCAGCAGCACCCCTCTTCGACTTGCTCGTTGGCAAGCACCGTATGGCAGCTCTCACACCAGTTGACCGTCGTACTCTCACGGTAGAGCAGCCCCTTTTCAAACATCTCGATGATAAACTTCTGCTCATGCTTGGTATAGAGCGGATCACAGGTGGCAAACTCGCGTGTTTTGGAGAACGAAAGTCCCAGTGTACCCAGCTCTTTGCGCATATAGTCGATGTTGCTGTAGGTCCACTCTTTGGGGTGTCTTCCATGCTTGATCGCCGCATTTTCTGCGGGCATCCCGAAGGCATCCCAGCCGATGGGGTGCAGTACATTGTAGTCCTGTTTTCTGTAGTAGCGTGCCAGCGCGTCACCTATGGCGTAGTTGCGCACATGCCCCATATGGAGACGACCGCTAGGAAACGGGAACATGCTCAAAATATATTTTTTCTTCTGTGTCAGGGAGTCACTCGGCTCAAACGCCTGCTCCGCTTCCCACTGCTGCTGCCACTTGGCTTCAATCTCTTTTGGATTGTAACTCATTTATCATCTCACTTCAATAGACTAAATTTAATCATGATTATATCCAAGATGGAGTTAGAGGTGTCTGTTGTACACCTTATAGCTTTACCTTGCATCCTTGTGAGATAAGTGCTTCTAACCATGCTTTTTGTCTTCGGGACAAAACGAGGTTTGGATTGCCCGAGAGATCGAGATACTGTAAACGTTGGAGATTTACGATAGACTCGGGCAGTTGTATAAGCGCATTGTTCCCCAGATGTAAAATCCCTAAAGATCTGAGCTCTCCAATCGAGGCAGGCAAAGAGACCAGTCTGTTTTTGCTCACATTGAGTGTGCTTAGATGAGAAAGAAGACCTATCTCCTCGGGAAGTGTTGAAAGATGATTGCCATAGAAATAAAGCTTGCTTAAAGCGTACATCCTCCCGATCATACTTGGCAGCCCTTCAAATCTGTTATTGTACGCCCAAAGTACGGTCAAACTGGACAAATTTTCAAACGTTTCCGGAAGTGTAGTTAAGTTATTTTTGGCAATACTGAGTCTTTCTAATCGCCTTAACTTTCCCATCTCTTCTGGAAGCACTGTCAGTCTGTTCCTACTTATATCAAGTACCCGCAAATTATTCAGTTTGCCTATCTCTTTTGGAAGACTGACCAGTCTATTTGAGTACAGCCAAAGTTTTTCCAAACGACCAAGATCCCCTATCTCCGCAGGGAGTTCCACCAAGCCGTTTGACTGCAACCACAGTTTTTCCAAATAACTAAGCTTGCATATCTCTTTGGGCAGTGTCTCTATCCTGTTTTCCCCAAGACTGAGCAGAGACAAGCGATGCAGTCTTTCTATTGAACTCGGCAGTTTTTGCAGCCGGTTATCATGCAGCCACAGCTTCGTAAGCCTTGGGAGTCTACCTATCTCTTCGGGAAGTTCTCCTATCCCGTATGAGACCAACACCAGATCCTCAAGATCCGTCAGCGCAGCTCTCTTTCGAGGGAAACCCACCAAGCGTCCGGATTTGCTTTTATGTATATCGGGTAGATTGCAACTCTCTGCCCACTCTCTTAACTGCTCAACAGAACTTTCATCCAAAGGTTGCTCATCTTGCTTCATAAGTCTATGTTACTGCCCAAAGGTGTTGCATGCTCTCAAATCACCGGAGGCAAGCCCTTTTCGAAACCACGCTACACGCTGGTCAGCACTACCGTGTGTAAAGGCATCAGGACGGACATATCCCTGCGCCTTTTTCTGCAGGACATCATCACCGATCGAGCTGGCTGCCCTAAGTGCCTCTTCGACATCTCCGGGCTCTAGGATATTGAACTTCTTATGAGCATGATTTGCCCAGACACCGGCATAGCAGTCCGCCTGAAGCTCTACGCGTACCTGCAGCTGATTGGCTCTGCTGCCTCCGCCCCACTGCTGCTTGAGCTTTTGTACTTTGTCAAGTGTACCTTGCATATTTTGGATATGGTGTCCGATCTCGTGTGCCAACACATACGCCTGGGCGAAATCTCCGGGGGCGTTATGGCGGCGTGCAAGCTCATCAAAAAAGCCGAGATCCAAGTAAACCTTCCTGTCTGCCGGACAGTAAAAGGGACCCATCTGCGCGGATGCATAGCCGCAGCCGCTTCGCGTACTGCCACGATAGAGTACCATCACCGGCTCTTTGTAGCGCATCCCGTACTGAGGCAGTATCTCTCTCCAAACATCTTCTGTGCTTGCTAAGACCTTTTTGATAAATTTCGCCTCTTTTTCATCCTTGACCTTGTCCACTTTCGCACTGCTTTGACCGCCCATACCTATGAGGGCAAGCGGATTGTACCCGTTAAACCACGCAAACGCACCTATAGCGATGATCAACCATCCTATTTTGGTACGCAGCAACGGTCTGATCAGCGGCCAGATCATCATCAGTGTTCCCATCGAAGGCAAACCTCTTCGGCCACCTCCACTTTGTGACCTGCGGTCATCTACATTGCGGCTCTCTCTTTCATCATCCAGTCTCATACTATTACCATCCTTTTTTAGGTCAAGTTATCTCTTTCGATTATACCAGTCAAAAGTAAAATTTAACTACAATATACCTAACCCAATTTACCCAAGGAGAGTGTGTGTCATTAGCTTTAGCAAGAAAGTACCGTCCTGCCACATTTGATGACCTCATAGGACAGGAGTCGGTCTCGCAGACCCTCTCTCTTGCGCTTGACAACAACCGTCTTTCCCATGCCTATCTCTTCTCCGGTCTGCGCGGCAGCGGCAAAACCTCTACGGCGCGTATCTTCGCCAAAGCACTGCTGTGCGAAAAGGGCCCCTCTTCGCATCCCTGCGGTGAGTGTACCCACTGTGTCATGGCAGCAGAGAATCGCCATATGGATATCATCGAGATGGATGCGGCAAGCAACCGCGGGATCGATGATATCAAAGAGCTGATCGAGCATACCAAATACAAACCGAGCTCGGCACGCTACAAGATCTTCATCATCGATGAGGTACATATGCTCACCACACAGGCGTTCAATGCCCTGCTCAAAACGCTCGAAGAGCCGCCTGATTTCGTCAAGTTTATCCTCGCGACCACCGATCCGCTCAAACTGCCTGCAACGATCCTCTCACGTACGCAGCACTTCCGCTTCAAGAAGATACCCCACAATCTTGTCGTCACCCACCTCGAGCATATCCTCAATCTCGAACAGATCAGCTACGAGAAAGAGGCGCTGGAGATCATAGCGCGTTCGGGTGCAGGGAGCCTGAGAGACTCTCTGACACTGCTTGATCAGGCGATTGTCTACTCCAAGAACCATGTCGATGTAGCGACCGTGACCGGGATGCTCGGCATCATTGAGCCCAGCCTCCTTGCCAAGCTCCTGCAGGATATCCTGCAGAAAAATACCGGGGAGATACTCGGCTTTATCCAACTCGCTGCAGATTACGAAGCGGAGATGATCCTCGATGAGCTCACCCTCTATCTCAAAGAGCTGCTGCTCTCTCAGGATACCACCTATTCGCCGATGATCATCGAGCGGTTCTTCCGTATCATCGCTGACTCCAAGGGATTGCTCTCGCTGGGTAGTGACGGTGAGTTTGTCCTCTCTTTGACACTCTTCAAGATGATGGAGGCACTCGAGATCAGAGAGATCGATGCCATGATCAAAGGGCTGCAAAAAGAGCTGCAGGGTGTTGAGGTAAGCGAAGTAATGGTCAGCAGTGTCCCGGTCTCCGAAGTGGTCACGATCACCGAAGAGGAGATCGTAGCCACCCTTCCCAAAACAGCTGTTGATGCTTCAACACCTAAAAGTGAGAAAACAGAACCCAAGAGCTCTCATACTCCTCCCCAACAGACAGCAGGAAATACACCATCGAACGAAGAGCCGACAGAAGCACCCCACACAGTGACACTAACGAGCAAAAAGGACGAACATAGCATAGAGCCTTCTATTGCAAAACAAAACGCCAATACCCAACAGGCGGAAACAACGACCTCTCCTCTCAACCCTCAACCCTCAACCCTCAACGCCAACAAGTTCACAGAACTTCTTTCAAAAATCTATGATAGAGACTATGATCTCGGCAGTTGCTTTGAGCGCAATATCACTTTCGTCAGCTTTGAAGAGAATAAACTAACCTGGGAGTCGACTGCCGAAGGCGAAGAGAAAAAGATGCTCATCAAACACTGGGGTGTGATCAATATGTTCGTCAAAGAACTCTTCGGCTTTGAGACCAAGATCATCAACATCGCTAAAAAAAAAGCCTCTAGGTGTCTGACCTCGGATGACAATGCTTCAGCGTTGTCGTCTGCGGGTCTGACCCCAAACAAATTGACCTCCGATGATTTGTCGCGAAGCGATGAATCGTCTGCGGGTCAAACAAACAGGGAGCAAGGAGCAAGGAGTAGGGAGCAATCGACAGAAAGTACTCTACAGCAAGAAAATACTGTTCACAACGATGCTGACAGCAGCTCCATGATCGAAGAGATAGAGATGAAGAGCTCCTGCATCGCTCCGGATGCTGGCGAGAAAGAAGCAGCCAAAGAGAAAGACCCATCAACCCTCCTTGAAGAACCGATGGTCAAAACCGCTATGGAACTCTTCGATCCCAAAAAAGTACGGATCAAACGAAATACTTAATCCACCCAAGCCTCTGTAACGATTGCCGGATTATCGTCATAGATCTTGATCTTCTTGGCATCCTTGCAGCGTCCGTCATCACTAAGCTCAAAGATGACCATCTGGAAGATCGCTTTGCATTGGTCAGGCACATCAAAATGACCGCCAAGTCCGGTGAGAAAACGTCGGATTGGTACCTCGCTCTCCATGCCTATCACACCATCCCTGCATCCAGTCAGCCCCACATCCGTCACATAACAGCATCCATCAACAATACTTAGATCATCCGTCGCTACGTGGGTATGGGTACCCAGTATCGCGGAGACATCCATTTTAAGCATATGCAAAAGTGCCTGCTTTTCGGAGCTGGCTTCCGCATGCATATCGATAATGATATGTCTAAGCCCCTGCGCTTTGAGTGAAGCCACTACAGAGGTGATCATCGTAAAAGGATTGTCCACCATCGGCATCGTATAGTGCCCCATGAGATTGAGTATAGCTACCTCACTGCCATGTACTGTTGTCTGAAAGATGCCTTTGCCGGGTGTTGCCTGGGGATAGTTCATCGGTCGTATCAGAGGATAGGTGTCAAAGAGGGTAAGGATCTCTTTTTTATCGAAGCTGTGATTGCCGCCGGTCATCATATCGATACCGTAGCCAAGTAGTTCATCGGCATTTTTCCGCGTCAATCCAAAACCGTGCGAAGCATTCTCATAATTGCCAATGACAAAATCAAGCTGGTGTTCTTCGCGCAGGCGTGCGAGATGCTGCTTGATCATCAAACGTCCCGGTTTGCCGACGATGTCTCCTATAAATCCTATACGCATACTTTTCCTTCATCCCGGGCGTATCCTATGCTCATTGCATTCGCATAAACGGATCGCCGTGCGAGCCTACAAAAGCAAAGCAGTTTGCTTTTGCTTAACGGCTCTCCCCAGAAAACGGCAGCAATGCCGAAGCCCATGTCAAACCTCCACCGAAGGTATCAAGCAGTATCAGTTCGCCTTTTTTCAGCTTGCCACTCTCCCAGAGATCATTGATCGCCATCGGGATGGAGGCAGCAGAGGTATTGCCGTACTTATGTACTGTAAGGGCCACCTGATCTTCACGCATCTTCAGTGCATCACCGACCGCTTTGATAATGCGGTAATTTGCCTGATGGGGAATAA
>WFYB01000171.1 GCA_015490315.1 Sulfurovum sp.
GTAGAGATGATAAACGCTTCATGGACAAACTCAAAGGCGATGAGCTGATCGAGCATCTGCTTCTTCTCTTCATCGTTTGCAAATGCCAGCTGTTCACGCATCGCCTGATCACAGTTTTTGTGTGAAAAACTTACGACTTGATAATACATTAAAAATCCCTTTCTATCATTGCCATCGCGATGGAACTGAGTGCCCTCTCTCCCTCGTTGTCCATCAGCGATATCGCTTCCTCTGCCAACTCCTGCGCTTCAAGGAAGCTCTTTTGGATGATCTCATGCTCTTTCATCTCATCCTTGATCCATGCCTGTTCTTCATCAGTGAGTCTCTTGCCGTGCAGGGATCTGAGCCTCTCCTGCCCTGCCTTGTCGAGTGCTTCATGGAGATAGATATAAGGCAGAGTGGTCTTGCCCTCTTCGTAATCATGCAGTGCCGGTTTGCCCAGTGTCTCACTGTCTGAGGTGATATCCAAAATATCATCGATCATTTGAAAAGCAATACCAAGGTTTCTGCCGTAGGTCATATAGGCATCTGCAGGTTTGCCTGCAAGCAGTGCCGCAGCACCTGCACTCGCCTCCATCAAAGATGCGGTCTTTTGGTAGATCATATGGAGATAGGCATCTCTGTCTGTATTGAAACGGCTGGAGAGAGAGACATCTTTGAGCTCCCCTAGAGAGAGCTGTGTAACGGCGTTGGAGATCATCTGTGCTATAGGTACACCAAGTCTATTGAGTTCAAAAAAGCCTTTGGAGTAGAGCACATCTCCAAGCATGATCGCTGTTTTGTTGCCGTAGAGTGCATTGAGCGAAGGTTTGGCACGTCTGGTATCCGCATCATCGATCACATCATCATGTAGCAGGCTTGCCGCATGGATCATCTCTACGATCGCCGCTGTTTTGACTGCCGACAGACCATTGCCGGCGATTTTCAAGATCAGTTTTGCACGCAGACGTTTGCCTGCAGGCAGTGCCCTGTAAAGTGCTGTGATCTCAGGATCATTTAGATCTTGAATGTATTGCTCTATCTTTCGCTCAACCGCATCAAGCACGTCAGTTCCTACTCACACTTTGTTACGATAGAGGAGACAAGATCGATAAATACCGTCGCCGTTCTGTCATCGATATCTTTATCGATCATCGTATTTTGTATCTCACGTTCAAGCGCTTCATCAAGCCCGCGCTCTTCAAGCATCCGCTCCGCAACCGCAAGACGTCTAAAGACCGCTTCAAGCTCATGCTCTACGACATTTTGGTTTGCCGTTTTGGCGATCTCAAAATAGGAGGACTTTGGCGTTCGCCCCATAAAATCCTCTTTGTAGTCATCATATCCGTAATCATTGTCATCATCTTCAAACATACCCATATTGTACTCCGCTATTGTCATTTGATTCTAAAAGTGAAGTATTATATCCAAGTAAGTTAAATGTAGTAAGTTATCTATTTGGATTGAGATAGGCTTCAATCGGTTTAGGCTCACCGAGATAGTACCCTTGAGAATACTCAATGAATATCTCTTTGACCTTCTTATATATCTCTTCATTCGAGACAAACTCGGCAACCACACTGCAATTGAAGTAGATACCCAATTCGTTGATAGACTGAACAATAGGCTCGGTGCGTTCTGGTTTTTCAAGTAGCTCCTTGATGATACTTCCGTCTATCTTGATCATATCCCAGTCAAGTTTGATCAGATAGGTATAGTTGGCATAGCCGCTTCCAAAATCATCGAGCGCGATCTTCGAACCATAGGCACGAAGCTCTTGAAAGATAGCTGCCGCTTTGTCATAATCCTTGATCTCCATATCTTCGACGATCTCGAAAGTCAGTCTCTCAGCGAGGCTCTGATGTGTATGCAACGCTTCGCTTATCAACTTCATCATATCACGATGATAGAGGTCTGTCAGATCCAGGTTCATCGAGATCTCAATATCTTCATGCTTTTGTAACGTATCAAAGACTTCCTGAAGCACCAGCTTACTCATCTTGATATACTGACTGGTCCCTTTGATGACAGGAAGGAAATGAAACGGTGAGATCAATTTCGAAGGGTCTTCATCATCGATGAAACGTACAAGAGCCTCAAATTTGGCGATCTCTTTGGTCTGTGTCTTGTAGATAGGCTGAAAGAGACAGGTGACACGCTCTTCCTCCAGTGCCTGTTTGATAAACTCTATATCCGAATATTTCAAATCATCCAGATGTTTTTCACCTATGAGTGCGTAGGCATTCTTACCCCTGCTTTTGATCTCAAGCATTTTCTCATCGAGCATGCGCAGTATCTTCTCCTCCGAACGTGCTCCCTCCGGGGTATGCATCGCTGCCATCGATGCACTTAGACAAACTGTTTCATTTGCTATATTGAACTCTTTCTCTCTCAAGGTCAAAAATATCTTCTTCAGTATCCTCTCAAGATCACTACCCTTTGGTATCAAAAGTAGAAATTCCGTACCGCCAAGCCGAACTACCTTCGTCTCGGGAGGCATGACCTCATACAATGCCTGAGTATAGCGTTTCAAAAGCTGATCTCCATGCTTGTATCCAAATTTTTGATTGATCCGCTTGAACTCATCGATATCTATCAGTACAACGTCAAAATCTTCAAGAGGATGTGTCCGAAGATACTCATGCAGCCATGCTTTGGTAGCCGCATTAGTTAAAGGATCAATCATCATATTTTTTCTAAATTTATAAAAACTGTAGGTCGTATAGCCAATAAAAAAAAGACTGAGAAGCAAAAATATCTGCATCAAAGTGACCGTTTTGGAGATCGGTGAATTGAGATGACTGAGATAGGATGCATAGGCTTGTGAGAGATCCATCACCAGCAGCGCTTTTGTCCCGTTCTTGTCTACTACAGGGTAGAGTAGAGAACGCCACACCTCCTCCACACCCTTTTCCCCCTGTTCTACAATCTGAGGCTTCCCGCTTCGGTAGACCTCATCAAACTGGGGACTTTTTGGGAACAATAGCGCATTGAACTCCTCAGGCTCTTTTAAAGAGCCGTCGAGCAAAAACCGGTAATGTCCCTCTGCATCTTTTGTCAACAGAAAAATATATCTGAACTCATCTGTCAAGAAAGCATGCAGGATATTATTGAGTGTTTCTCTTTTGGCATTGTGGCTCTGCAGATACGCTTTGATATCGCCATTGGTTTCAGATTCAAGATATTTGGCGATCCTGGATGCATACTGCTCAGCTTTGCTGATCTCTAGAGCATGCAGTGCTTTGGTACTTTTCTCGATAGAGTACTGTAGATAGAGACCAAACCCTATCAGCAGTGCCAAGATCATAAAAAAATACTTCGTGTTGTTAATGGCTTTCATAGCCTCTCCACACTATACTTTTGATATTTATCCGGTAGAGAGATACCATACTTTTTTAGCCTACTGTTAATAAACAGAAGTTGACTGCGACCTTTTCTCCAATAGAGTGCGCCAATCACATCCGGATATTTATCAAGAAGGTGATAATCGGTAGCAAACAGAAGCGGAAACTTCGATACTTTTTGTGAAGCCAGTTTCGAGGTGATACGTTCATATACCGTTTTATTTGGTACGATCACGATATCTGCCTCTTGCAGCTGTGATACAGGAATCAGACTTACCGAGTGGGTAAATACATCATGCAGCTCCTGATCCGGTACATAAACCCTGATCACTTTTTTGGGTATCAGAGAGGAAAGAAGATCCTGATAGAGATTTAGCGTACTTCGGGTATCCATCGCATAGAGATGCCCCCAAAGAACCATAAAGATCAATAACGCTCTCATCAGAATGTATACTCCAGTTCAACCGTGATCCGTCTGTCGATAGGAGAGATAGAGAGTGGCGTAAGCAATGTACCATTCAATGGATTGATACGCTGAAGATCCGATCTCTTCGCTTTGTCCAAAAGGTTATCCCCTTTGAGTGTCAATGTCAGGTTTTCCGTTGCATTCCAGCTTATTGTACTTGTCAAATCAAAATAGTTTGTGTGGTCGATACTGTTTTGGTGCCACACTATGCCGTTGTAAAAATCAAAATTACCCCACCCATTCATAAGACTAAAATAGCCGCTATAGTCTTCCAGTTTGTGCAAGTTGAAGATATCTTGGTAATTGGCATAGTAGAGTTGCATATGCAGTGCATTTCGAGTGTCAAATGTATAGTCATAATTCACTATAGAAAAGAAATATCTCGTTTTGGCAGAAGCACCATTTTTGAGTAACCCATCCTGATCCCTCATCAAAAGCAGCATCAGTCTCAGTCTATAGTTTTCAGGAGTATACGCGATCTCCTGCGTGATCCCTACAGTTGCCTGGGGCGGCACATCACTCAATGTACTTGGATCAAAATTTCGTGAAAATGGATCCAAGGAAAACATGGTACGATAGAGATAGGTTTTGTAGCTCCATCTTTCTGAAGTAAAAATATATCCCAGTCTCAATTGCAAGAGATCATCATCTTTGATCATATAGTTACGTGTTAGTCTGCTGTACTCAAGCCCAAGCGTAAGCAGTTCTCTTTCGCTTAATGCATATTGATCCTGAAAAAAAACAGACCCTATATTTTCACTTGTAAAGTTTAACGGCATATCTCCATATCCCTCAACCGATACAGAGTCCAGTTTTTTTAGGCGATCTTTTATCCCCGCAGTAATGTGATGATCCCCTATCTTTTCATGATAGGTAAGCTCGGCAGAGTAAGTGCTGTTTTTGGATACAGCATTGAAACGTGTACCAAACAGACTGCCCAGATAGATCAACGGAGTGTCATCTTCCAGTGCAAGGTCTGCTTTGAGCCACTCAAAAGCAAACTGTGCTTTCCAGTGCTCGGAGAGAGTGATCCCATAATCAAAATGCAGATTGAGATAATCAATATTTGAAACCAGCGGTGTCGCATCCAAACTCAAGCCTGCCAATGCATCCGTTTTTTTCTCCATAATCTGCAGGTGTGCAAACTGCTTGTCACTCTTGATATAGGAGAAGAGCTGGGTACGTTCGAAATCTCTCGAGAGAGGTCTGTTGGTGCCGTTTGAAACCTTTTCTCTTTTGGCATCGGTATGAGAGAGATTGACCATATAGGATAACTTATCTGTCGTCTCCCCATAGCTGAGACTCTGAGAGTTGTAGCCGCGGCTTCCCTGAACCAGATCGATCTTGCCGCCATTATCCCTGTTAGGATCTTTGGAGTAGAGGAAGATCGTCAAATAGGCAGGCTCTACAGATGTCTCAAAAGAGGGTATTGCATAATAAAACTCGATATGATCTACAAAATCAATATTGATATCTCCATAAAGCAGCAAACCGCTTCCCATCCAACCTTGGGTTATTTCCACCCCATCTACATATAGGCGAATAAAGTTACTTAGATATGGGCTGAAGGATCCTCCCGCAAGTGGATCTGGTAATGCATATCTGTTTTCATGGTAATAGATAACCGGTGTAGTTTTAAAGACATCTTTCAGTGTCTTTGCGTGCATCTGCTCCAACTTCTCACGGGTAAACAGTATCAGGTGCCCCTTATTCTCATCAATCGTTTTTTGACTCAAGTCGTTTTTGACATTAAACTCCTGAAGCATTGTCTCAACGCTCTGCGCATGAAGGAGCACCGATAAAAAACAACCAAAATAGAGTATGCGTCGCAATAAATACATGAATAAAAGTCCCTTCCTTTCGTTCTCACAAAATTGTACAATAAAAATGTCAAAAAATGTCACAAGCATGCATTAACATGAGTTTATCTATAATTGAGCATCCCAATAATCATCAAAGAGTTAGTATGAAAGCATCCGATGTCTATGACCTATTGACCCAGGAATATACACTTGTCATGGCGACAACCCCCTCTGATTTTGAAATAGTTAAAAAAATTAGAGAAGAGGTCTATGCATTTAAGTATGGGAAACCTTTAGAATTTTTAGAATCAATCGGACTACTTTTCGACAAAGATGACAAACAATCTTTTATATATTTACTACAGCATAAGGCAACCCAAGAATATATTGGAACGGTACGTGCTTTTTTTATGAATAAAAATACACCATCAAAAAAGTTACCTCTCCAACAAACCGTCACAGATCAAAGGGTTTTTTCTTATCTTGTCAATTTACCTATTATTGAAATATCGAGAGGTGCCTTATACAGAAAAATTTTGCCTCACCACACATACACTGACTTACAATTACGCACAATGTTAACCTATGGATTAATGGTTGCGACACGACTCAACATGTTTTTGTATCCTCCAAAACGTGTTTTTTCAATCATGGAACCGTCACTCCACCGCATCCTAAAAAGACAAAACGTCAATTTCGAACCTATCTCTGATCCGGTTGATTCATACGGAACACTACGTATCCCCTACGCCATCGAACGCACCAAACTCCTCAAAGAGACCGAAGAGAATATGGGGCAGATCACCAGACACTACCTCAAAAAGCTCTGCGAAAACCCTGAGCCTTTTTGGGAGTTTATCGACAACAACCCCTATCTGGAGCGTTCCGATATCGAGCTTGAGAGGATATGCAAGCTCTTCAAAGAGCATGGAGAGGATGTCGATCTCTCACTGCTGCTTGGTGAAGAGGATGCACTCTCCCCATCATAAAGAGCTGACAATTCACTCAAATCAAGGTCTTACCCGGTATATCACCGCATACATCAATGGTACATAGTAAAGGTTGAGTATCGTTGCCCATGCGATACCAAAGCCAAGAGATATCGCCATAGGCTGGAGGATGAGTGCCTGTCCGCTGGCGAAGAACATCAGAGAAGAGAGCCCCAGCACTGTCGTGACCGAGGTCAAGATGATCGGGCGCAGACGCAAACCTGCCTTTTCTACCAGTTCGTCATAATGTTTGCTGCCCTTGATAAAATCGAGCATGATAAGTCCGTCATTGACCACCACTCCTGCAAGCCCGATAAGCCCCATCACACCCGGCAGTGTCATGTTGACCCCCATCAGTTTGGTACCCACCAACGCACCAAAGATAGAGAGTGGGATCACAGAGAGTACGATCAGCGGTAATACCAGCGAGTTGAACATCCAAACCAATGCAATAAAGATAAGGAATATTGCGATCAATGCCGCCTGTGTCATCTCACGCTTGATCTTCCTGTTCTCCTTCTCCTCCCCTTTGATGATCACTTTGAGCCCTGCTTTCTTTGCCTCATCGAGCAAAGGTCTGATCTGCTCCATCACTTCACTGGGGGTAATGGTCTTCTTGTCTACCTTTGCAAACACAGAGTAGACCTTCTCTCCATCCTCTTTAAATATCTTGACAAAACTTTTCTGGTAGATAAAGTCGGTAATATCCCCCAACCTGACAACCTTTTGTCCATCCGGGGATGTTAACTTGAATGCAGGCAGCATCGAAGCATCGGTTTTATAAC
>WFYB01000172.1 GCA_015490315.1 Sulfurovum sp.
GAAGCACAGAAGTTGTGGCAGCATGAAAATGCACTCATTGTTCCGGCAAATATAGTGGATGATGAAGTTCAGTATGCGCTTATTTCGATATTGAGAGATAAATGCTATGTGGCGATCTTTACACTTAGAAGTGAGATATATCGGATCATCAGTGTTCGAAGATGCAGAAAAAATGAGGAGAAAAGCTATCATGAAGCGAAGTAACATAGTAAAAGAGAAAAGTATCACGGCAAAAGAGTTCGATGAAAAATTTGATACCGGTGAAGATATCGCAGAGTATTTGGATTTTTCCAATGCTATTAGGTTAAAAGATGCTAAAAAGCTAAAAACAGAGACTAAAAAAGTGAATGTTGATTTCCCTGAGTGGATCATAGAGTCCTTGGATAGAGAAGCCAAAAAAATAGGTGTAACAAGACAGTCGATCATTAAAGTCTGGATCGCAGAGAGACTCAAGGAAGAGATGGGAACACAGGTGACAAGCCACTCATGACACACCAAGAGAAACTCGCCAAAGCCAAAGCCAAGCTGATGCTTGAGCATCCCTATATCGGAGCACTTGCTACGACACTCAAGACTCACGATGATCCTGAAGCACTGACCTTCAGCAGTGACGGGGTGAAGCTGACCTATAACCCTGAGTACTTCGAGAAAGTACCGCTCGATGAGATAGAGTTTGCGCTTGCCAACGGGGCGATGCATGCGGTACTCAAGCATCGTGAGAGGATCAGTGACCGGGTAGGGCGCATCTGGCAGGCGGCGACCGATCTTGTGGTCAACAGTATGCTGGTCAAAAACGGCTTTGTACTGCCACCCTATGTCTACTATGATGAGCGCTTTGAAGGGATGTATGCCGAAGAGATCTACGATGTACTCAAAGATGAGATGATCACCAACCAGACCCGTGACGATGCCGAGGCGCAGAGTGAGGATATGGAGCCCACCGATGAGGACGACAAGAGCACTTCGAGCGATACCTCACAAAGCAACGCCAATGACCAGACCACATCACCGCAGGAGCCGACAAACCCAGAGCCGCTCTCTATGCAGGAGCAGCCGATCGATCCTGAAGCGTTCGAAGCACTCCAGGAGGAGCTGCAGGAGTATTTCGAGCAGATTTTTGCCAAGTACAAGCGTCAAGGAGATCTGCCCAAAGGGCTGGAGACCGTGGTGCCGGAGCTCTTTTCGCACAAGATCGACTGGCGGGAGGCGCTCTACCGCTACATCGCCGACTATGCCAAGAGCAGCTACAGCTTCATGCCGCCCAATATGAAGTATCTCTACCGGGGTATTTGTCTGCCCTCGCTCAGTTCTGACCTGCTGCGTATCGTCATTGCCATCGATACCTCCGGATCGATCGATGAGGAGATGCTTGGGGTGTTTCTCTCCGAGGTGAGTGCCATCATGCAGCAATACCCCAACTATGAGATCGACATCATCACCGCCGATGCCAAGGTGCAGTCACACAAAACCTACCTGCCCGGTGAGCCATTGGAGTATGAAGTGAGCGGAGGTGGGGGAACAGACTTTCGTCCGGTCTTTGCCTATATAGACAGAGAGATAGACTATCCGACACTGCTGCTCTACTTTACCGACGGTATGGGTACATTCCCCACCGAGGAGCCCGGCTACGATCTGGTCTGGGTGATGCCAGAAGCCAAAGAGGTGCCTTTCGGAGAGGTGCTGGAGCTGACGTGAGCAGAGGGGATTAATACTCTGTTTATAGAAATGGTGTATAATCCTTTTTATTAAGGGCACCTCTCATAACCCTAGATGCTCATAACATTGCCGGTTTTGTTCTAGGCAAGGCACACTTTACAGACCTAGCCGTAGCTAAGTCGAAAAAGTGTAACGCCGTATAGGGCAAAACCGGCATTGCCCGAAGGGTGGGCTTTGCAGACGCGATCTTTCACAAGATGCTTTCTTCATCTTAGCGTTGGCTAGGATTTGAAAGCCTCTAGCAAAATATCACATCTGCAAAACCCATTATGGGCGTCTAGGGTTATGAGAGGTGCCCTAACTTATTAGCCATTAGGAAGTGATCTATGCATACACTCGATTCTCAGCCCAAAACCTCTTGCCTGCCGCATGCCCTTGTGATACTGATCGTGCCGTTTCTCTTTTTGCTTGGGTTGGTGCTCGGCTACCTTGGGATCATCCCGCTGAAGGTAGAGATACATACCCTTGTGATCGTGGCGTTTATCTTCGTTGTCTTTATCTTCTTTGTCAAACACAATGCCAACTACGCAGCCTGCAAGATGCGTGGAAGCTTCGCGCCGATGGAGGAGGCTCTCCACAGCGCACTGCGAGCCAATGCCCTGACCATCATGGGCAAGACCAAATCGACGCTTAATGTCAAAGAGTTCATCGCAGAGTACTACAAAGATATCCGCAACGACAACTTCGCCAAAGTCGCTCCCTCCGTCTTCCCGATGCTGGGAATACTGGGGACATTTGTCGCGATCGCACTCTCGATGCCAGATTTTACCGTTAAGGATCTTGGTGCACTTGATCGTGAGATATCGGTTCTGCTCTCCGGCATCGGTACGGCGTTTTACGCTTCGATCTACGGGATCATGCTCTCTCTGATCTGGACCTATTTTGAGAAGCGTGGACTCTCCAAAGTCGACAAAAATATCCATGATCTCGAAAAGCTCTATGACTCACGGGTATGGAAAAAGTCTGAGCTGATCAAGCATGAGCATATGCAAAGCGAACTCAAGGATCAGGAGATTGTCCAGACCCTCAAAGAGACTTTCAATATGGACTTTATCCGTGAACTCAACGATCAGTATCTCAAGAACTTTACAACCATTATGAGCGAAACGACACAGAACTTTACGGAGCTGACCAAGCAGATGCAGCGGGCATCGGCAGAGCTTCGAGAGACTCTTGACAAAGTACACAGCCGCCAAGAGAGTGTCAATGCCGTCTCGACCATCCGTGACAATATCGAAGGTTTCAATGAAAATGCCAAAAATTTAGAAAAGGCGATGCAGCGTTTTGACCATACCGTCGATCACACCTTTGAGAAGATCGATACAGAAGTAGGGCAGATCGTCGAAAAACTCTCAGCCTTTGCGCGTATCATCTCCGAGCAGAACCAGATGATCCTCAACAATATGGCACAGATGAAACAGAGCGAAAAGTAGCCCATGTTTAGAAAAGACGCGACCGACACCGGCAGCAACTTCTGGATATCCTATGCCGATCTGATGGCAGGACTGCTCTTTGTCTTTATCCTGCTTATCGGTGCGATCGTCTCCAAATCGATCATCCTCAAAAGCGATCTGCACCAAAAAGAGCAGCGCCTTGCCAGCGTATCGGAGTCACTCAAAGCCAAAGAGAAGCAACTCGAAGACCTCGATAGTGTACTTGCCAAAAACAAAGCCTTGCTCAGCGAACGTGA
>WFYB01000173.1 GCA_015490315.1 Sulfurovum sp.
CTCTATCTCTTTTCCGTATTTTTTCTCGTAGGCTTCGAGCTTCTCAAGTTTGTTGAAGTGGGTGAGATTGTGCTTGACAAACCAGACACCCAGCCAGATAAGGATCGGCCAGCTGATAAACCAGCCTATTGATTCTGTATAGTCCATAGTTAACTCCTTTTTAATAGTGGTGCGGATCGGATTCGATCTCTTTTTTGGTTAGTTTGTGCTTGTCCATCGAACGCCATACCGCATAGATATATGCCAGGACGATCGGCACAAGCAGCGAAACGATGCTCATGACAAAGAGCGTATAGTGGCTGCCTGAGGCATTTTCGATCGTCAGCGAGCTTTGCAGGTCAGAGAGAGAGGGATAGAAAACCGTATAGTTGATCCCCAGATCGAAGAGTATGGCTGTCACCGTCATCACCGTACCCAATGCTGCATACCAGAAGGCATTGTTTTTGTGCTTGAAAAGTGCCAGATAGATGCCCCAGAGCAGAGAGACCACCCCTGCAACAAGTATAGCCAGCAGAGCAGGATAGCTTAGATAGTTGTGCAGGTACTGGAGTGTAGCGGCACTTACCACATGGCTTTTGGGATCATACCGGTAGCCATTTTGGCTGAGTATGTACCCGGCGACAAACAAAAAGAGCGGCAAAAAGATCAGCGTATTGCGCTTGAGTGTTTCCAGTGCGCGTTTTTGGATCTCTGTATCGTCAATGACATAGTAGATATAGAGTGATCCAAGTACTCGGGAGAGAAAGACCAGCATCAGCCCAAAAGCGAGATTGAACGGATGCAAAAGCGCTTCAAGTCCATAGCTGCCGGTCGTCCAGTGTGAGAGATTCATATCGTTTCGTACGAAGTGACCGCCTGTGACCAGTGTCCCCAGTGCGACTCCGATAAGGAAGATGCCGACTGTACCGTTGAGAAAGAGCATCCACTCATAGAAACGCTCTCCAAAAAGATTGTTCGGTTTTTTCCTATACTCATAGGATACTGCCTGAATGATAAAGAAAAAAAGGATTGCCATCCAGAGATAATAGGCACCTCCGAAACTGACAGCATAAAAGAGCGGGAATGCTGCAAAGAGTGCACCTCCGAACATCACCAGTGTAGTAAAGGTAAGTTCCCACTTACGTCCCATTGCATTGACGATAAGGTCACGTTCCGATTCTGTCTTGCCCAGTCGGTAAAGCAGGGTCTGACCTCCCTGAACGAATGTCATCATGACAAAAAAGCCGCCGATGATGCTCACGAGCAGCCACCAGTATACCTGTAGTGTATAGGTTGAAATCATAGTATCCATTTTAGTGTTCCTCCGGTCCGTTTTTGATCTGTGTAGTCATGATCTTCACTTCAGCGATCAAGAGTCCTGTAAAGAGGATGGCAAAGAGCCAGAATGTGATCATGACAGATGTGGATGCGAGGTTGGATGCTGCCATCCCTACCGGGAGAAGATCCTGTATCGCCCAGGGCTGTCTGCCTACCTCGGCAACGATCCAGCCCATCTCATGGGCGACATATGCCAGCGGGATGGACCAAAGCGCTGCATAGAGTATCCATCGTTTCTTCTCGATCTCGTTGATCATCGTATAGTAGAGGGTCAAGATGAGTAGTATGAGGAACCATGTCCCCAGTCCCACCATCGTATGAAAGCTGTAGAATGTCAGTGCGATGTTGGGGACAGCATCTTCAGGCTTCTCGAGGTAGCCGTAGCCGAGATATTTCTCATGGGCACGGAAACGTTCGAGCGCTGCTTTTGCTCTCTCCTTATCTCCTGATTTTTTGGCTTCCTTGTATGCCTTTAGGGTGGCTACGGCTTTCTTCCCTTCGTCGATCTTTTGTTGAATAGCGGCGATGTGATGCTTGTCATTGCCGTAGAGCAGGTCATCCACACCCGGTACGAATGCCTGTAGATCGTGATAGCCCAAAAAGGAGAGAGCTCCGGGGATCTCTAGTTTGACAATAAACGGATCTTTACCGTCACCGGGCTTTTTATCCGGATCAAGGATACCAAAAGCGATGATACCGGCACGATCCTCTCCTTTGTAGAGTCCTTCCATTGCAGCGAGCTTCATCGGCTGTGTATGGGCGACCTGATAGGCTGACTGATCCCCTGTTGTAAGCATATAGAGCGAACTGAGCAGACCAAACGAGGCGGCGACGATGATACTCCGTTTGGCGAACTTCACCTCGCGTCTCTTGAGCAGATACCAGGCACTCACCCCGACCACAAAAAGTGAAGCGAGTACATAAGAGCTGCTGACTGTATGCAAAAATTTGTTGACAGCATTGGGGTTGAAGAGTACATCCCAGAAGTTCTGCATCTCATTGCGTGCGGTATCGGGATTGAATCGCATACCCATAGGGTGCTGCATCCATCCGTTGGCGACGAGGATCCAGAGTGCAGATAGGTTGGATCCGATCGCCACCAGCCAGGTAGAGAGCAGGTGCATCTTTTTGCTCACTTTGTCCCAGCCGAAGAACATCACTGCAAAAAAGGTTGACTCCATGAAGAATGCCATGAGTCCCTCGATCGCAAGAGGTGCACCGAAGATATCTCCGACGATCCACGAGTAGTTTGACCAGTTGGTACCAAACTCAAACTCCATGATGATCCCTGTCGCCAGTCCGATGGCGAAGTTGATCGCCAATACTGTCATCCAGAATTTGGTTGTTTTCTTCCACCATTCGTCACCGGTCTTGACATAGATCGTCTCCATGATCGCGACGATAAAAGTCAGACCGAGTGTGAGCGGTACAAAAAGCCAGTGATACAGAGCGGTCAGCGCGAACTGCGCCCGTGACCAGTCTACCAGCATATCGATGTGTTCCATTGTATTACTCCTTGGGTTGTGTTAAGTGTTTGAGTATATATTGACTGCGTTCCTTGTCACTGTGGAACTCTGTCTTGAGCAGATTTGGGAAGAAGAGCCATTTTATGACGACAAAAAGCAAAAAGAGTTTGATGATAATAATAAGCCAGAGCTTTTTACCGATCTTCATGCTCTTAAATCCATCAAGATAGAAATGGAAGATCTTTTTTGTCCACTGCATCGACATCGCTCCATACTGTTGGATAAGGTTGCATTGAGTATAGCACTTGTTGATATAAAAAGATGTGACTTAAGTATCATCTGTCCGAGAGTGTGCCGGTTTCTACATATTTTTTATGCAGGATGGTGCTATAATAAAATAACTATAAGAGCGCTAAAGGAGAAGCTGATGGTCTATCCGCTGGATGCATTGCGAGGTTCGGATATTTACAAGCTTATGTCTCAGACTGTGATACCAAGACCCATAGCGTGGGTGGTGACAGAGGATGAAGGTATTGTGAATATCGCGCCTTTTAGCTACTTTATCCCCCTCTCATCTGACCCGGCAACGGTTCTGATCTCTGTAGGGCACAAAGCTGATGGCTCACCAAAAGATACACTGCAAAATATCAGAAAAGATAAGCGATGTACGATCTGCATGGTCGAAGAGGATGATCTTGAGAAGATGCACTGTTCATCGCTATCTTTGCCACATGAGCAGAGTGAAGTAGATTATTGCGGTATTCCGACAGAGAGGATGGATGCCGCTTACCCTCCTAAGATCACCACAGCACCGGTCGCCTATTTCTGTGAGCTCAATCAGGAGATTGATCTCGGCGGCGGCTCGACGATACCGCTGGTGCTGAATGTCAAAGCGATCTATGTCGATGAACGGGTGATCACAGACAAAGAGAGGATGACGATCACCTTTAGTCCGGTAGCAAGGATAGGCAAACGCTATGCCTTTCTCGGCGAAGAGATCGACCCTCCGGCTATCCCTTAAGCCCACTATGCTACAATCGAGACAGTAATGAAGATACGAGATAGCAAGAAGAGAAGGATAGAGACGTGATCATACGAAAGCTTTTTAAATTTGAAAATGCCCATATCGTGAGAGACTGTTCGACACGGCGCTGCAGTGAAAATATCCATGGACACTCCTATAAGATAGAGGTGCTGCTGGAGTCGAACTATCTTGATCACGGTCAGATGGTGTATGATTTTGGTCTGACCAAGCTCTATATTAAGGAGTTGATCGACAGTTTTGATCATGCGATCACCCTCTGGAGCGGGGATAAGCCTGAATATATAGAGGCGATGAAGCGATTTAGCAGTCGATGGATCGAGCTGCCGGTCTCTCCCTCTGCCGAACAGTTCAGCCGTGTGATCTACCTGATGGTGGAGAGAGTCCTTGCCTGCACACAGATGCAAAATGGCGAAAGGGATGTCAAGCTGCATAGCATCATCGTCCATGAGACTGAGACCGGATATGCACAGGGATTTTATGAGGATGCACATAGCGAGTTGATGGGTAAGATCGCTCTAGAAGAGATCATTTTCTCGGCACAGGTACGCAGTGAGTGGAGCGATCCGAAGCTTTGGGAGAAGCTCTTGGGGCATGAAAAACTGATCAATCCTAAAAAAGTATAAGCTGATGTTCCATTTATTATAAAATTTGAGTATAATAATCTCATCAAAAACAAAAGGATCAAGAATGAAAAATATCACACTACTTTCGCTTGCAGCGGCAGCAGTACTCTTCACTGCATGTGGAGAAGATGCGAAAAAAGCAGCAGCAGAAGCGACAGCCAAAGCAACTGAGACAGTCAAAGAGACTACAAGCAACGCAGTAGAGGCGACTAAAGAGGCGGCATCCAATGCGGCAGAAGCGACTAAAGAAGCGGCTGCAAATGCAGTAGATGCAACAAAAGAGGCAGCAGCTGAAGCAAAAGCGGCAGCAGAAGAGAAAGCAGCAGCGGCAGCAGAAGCACTCAAAGAGAGAGCAGCGGCAGCGACTGAAGCAGCCAAAGAGAAAGCGGCAGATGCAGTCGATGCAACCAAAGAAGCGGCAAGCAGTGCAGCAGCAGCGGTCGCCGGATCTGACGATCTTGCAGCAAAAGGCAAAGAGCTCTTCGCAAAATGTGCAGGCTGCCATGGTGCAGACGGTAAAACCAAAGCACTTGGAAAATCAGCAGTCATCGCTGGTGAGTCAGCAGAGGATATCGAGAAGAAACTGCTTGAGTATAAAGCGGGTACAAGAAATGTAGCCGGTATGGGTATGCTCATGAAAGGTCAGGTCGCGTCACTCAGTGATGAAGATATCAAAGCACTTGCTGCCTATATCGCATCTTTGAAGTAAGATACTTCAGTAACTATCCGGGATTTTCCCGGATTTTTTTAGTGCTTCAACTATAAACACTTCAAGAGGTAAATATCTCCTCTTTTTCTTCACTCCCCAATTCACACCAAATCGGTATCATATTGACCATACTTCCCTTTTCAAGCAGTTCAACCTCCGGCAGTGTGATGATCATGCCGTCAGCAGCCTGCAGTGGAGAGACCATCCCCGGCATCTGTAGTGGGACAGGGCTGAATGCTTTACCGTCAAACCCTCCGAGCTTGACGGTATATTTCCCTTTTTTCAGATGGAGGGTCTCTTGTATCGGTGTCGTGATCGTACGATGGTAGTAGGCTTTGAGCCCGCTCATCTTGCGTATCGCGGCACGTACAAAAATCTCATAATTGACCATGGATGCGAGCGGGTTGCCCGGGAGATTGATGATCACTGTATTGCCTATCTTGCCAAAGGCGGTAGGTTTGCCCGGTTTGATATCGACCCCTTCGAAGATCAGCTCCATCCCCAGATCCCCGAATGCCTCTTTGGTGAAATCTTTGTCACCCATACTGATACCGCCGCTGGTGATGATGATATCGGCATGCAGTGCCTGATGGATCGCATCTTTGAGAGCGCTCATGGTGTCTTTGGAACTGCGTATATACTGGGTTTCACAGCCGAGTTCCTTGGCACGCGCAAGGAACATAGGGGTATTGGAGTTGTAGAGTTGATGGGGTTTGATATGCTCAAAATGCGGACGCAGTTCATCTCCGGTACCAAAGACCGCTACCCGGATCTTGCGTTTGATTTTGATATGGCTCATACCCTGTGAAGCAAGCATGGCGATGGTATAGGCAGTGACCCTCTCCCCCTTTTCGAGAAAGACCGTACCGCTTTTTATATCCTCGCCCGCCCACCGGATAAAGGCATCCTTTTTGATATCGACAGGAAGAATGATCTTGTCATTGTCTACCTGGATCGCTTCTACTGGGACGATAGCATCGCAGCCTTCCGGGATCGGTGCACCGGTCATGATCTTGATCGCCGACCCCTCTGTAAGGGCATCACTGGGTGTATCTCCGGCAAAAATTGTATCGTTACAGGGTACACAGCCGCCTGCATCAGAGCATTTGACAGCATAGCCGTCCATCGCCGAGTTGTCAAAACGCGGCAGGTCAAATTTGGCGACAAGATCTTCGGCGATGACACGTCCGACGGACTCCTCTATGGGGATCCACTCGTCATCGACTATGGGTGTTTGGGTATAGATATGATCAAGTGCTTGGGTGATGCTGATAGGCATAGGTTTACCTTTGTGTGATAAGATAGCTGATTATAACAAATTAGGATATAATCCATTTTTAATTAATACAAGAAAGAAGGTTAAGTATGATAGAAGAGATGATCATGGCACACAGCATTTTGGTAAAGGTCTTTTTGGGCTTTTTGGTGGGAGGTATCGCTATCCCCTTTTTGACCGCGAACAATCCCCTTGGTTTTAGAAAAGCGAGCTTTATCTATACGATGACATTTCAGGCGTTGGCAACGATGATCGCATTTACCGGTGTAGTCGCCATCTTCGCCGGGGATCTCGGCTGGAGTTTCAGTACGATCCTTATGGTGATTGTCTGGGCGGCATTGATGTATATCGAGATCAAAAAATACAAGCTTATCAAAGTTGCCAATGTACAAAAAGAGAGTACATTCAAACTCATGCGCGGTGCTTTTGTCAAGATATCTATCTTGCAGATCCTTCTGGTGGTGATCATGGTGGTACTCAAGGTACTCGAAGCCAAAGGAATGATCTCGCTGGGGTAACGGATGCTCTATCTCTATCATGAGCAGGCAGGCAAGCCTCAGATCGATATAGCAGGGGATGCACACCGCTACCTATTTAAGGTACGCAGACACAAAGCAGGCGAAGAGATCCACCTGCGCAATCTCCAGGATGATGAGATCTATCGCTATGAGATCAGCCACATTGACAAGCGCTCAGCACTGCTGAGTCTTGTCTCAGCCCAAACACTTCGTATAGCAGCGCCCCATCATCTGCATATTGGATGGTGCGTGATCGATCCCAAAAGTATCGAAAAGGTTTTGCCGAGTCTCAATGAGATGGGGGTAGCGAAGATCACTTTCATCTACTGCGAACGATCCCAAAAGAGTTTCAAACCGGATTTGGAACGTTTGAGAAAGATCCTGCTAAACTCCTCCCAGCAGTCCGGAAGGTCTGTGATGATGGAGCTGGAAGTGGTGGAGAGTCTGGAGCAGTTTTTGGAGCGCTATCCCGATGCCAAACTGCTGGACTTTTCCAAAGATAGATTTGTGGAGAGCGAAAGATTCGAGAGGATCGTGATCGGCTGCGAGGGGGGATTTGCCTCGGCAGAGCGATCGCTTTTTGGGGAAGCGGATATTTTGGGATTTAAGACGCCGTTGGTACTCAAAAGCGAGAGTGCCGCCTGTGCAGTGGCTGCCAAAGTACTCTTATGAGTGTGCCACTGTATGCTTTTTGCGGTCTTTGCTTAGGTAGTTCCATGTCTTTTTCTTGTCAAAAACAGATAAGAGCGCCTTTTTATAATTGCTGACATGGGCTTTGCCGGTGTGGTGTCTGGAGTGAACTGTTGCTGCCATCATACTATCCTTTCTATGCTGATCTTTTTCACGCCAAAGGTTTTCTCTTTGGCATAGCCGAGATTCTCTTTATAGTTCTACTATACTCTATGAGTATTACCGGAGTATTACTTCGTTTTGCTTCCTGCGATACGAAATTCTTATTGAAACCATCAGCACACATACAATATAAAGCGGGAGGCAAGAAAAACTTAAACATTTTTCGATATAATTCTGCCCTAATTGTTGTCTCAGCCAAGACTGTTGCAGCGACCCTATCGGAAGATACGGAAGGACTGTAAATCCGAGCATATGCATCGGTAGGTCAGAACAGGTTAGTTGCCTGTCATCAATAGAACTATGTTAAGGAAAAACAATGAGAAAAGGTATCCACCCTGAATACGTAGAGTGCAAAGTCACATGTGCTTGTGGTAACAAATTTGAGATCAGAACAACAAAATCTGAGCTGAGTATCGATATCTGTAACGAATGTCACCCATTCTACACAGGTTCTGAGAAGATCCTTGATGCTGCAGGTAGAGTTGATAAATTCAAGAAAAAATACAACCTCGGCTAATTTTTTCTTCCTGACGGTTCCGGATCATCGGAGCCTCCGCCATCCCGTCTACCGGGGCGGCTTTTATTTTTAAAGTATTCCCAATGATCACTTTCATCCCGACACCTATCGGAAATCCTCAAGATATTACTATCCGTGCAATGCGCTGTTTCGAAAAAGCGGAGCTTTTTCTCTGTGAAGATACACGTCAGACCAAGCGTCTTTTGCAACTGTTGCAGGAGCGTTTCGGGATGGTCTATCCTCAGGCGGACTTTATCTCTTTCAATGAACACAACGGTGCACAGAGGCTCGAAGAGCTTTCGGAAACTCTAAGAAGCAAAGAGGTAGTCTATGTCAGTGACGCTGGGATGCCGGTCATCTCCGATCCCGGTCAGCTTCTGGTTGCCTATGCGCAGGAGCATGGATTGGCATACGACGTGCTGCCCGGCGCTTCGGCAGTGACGACAGCTTATGCCGCTTCGGGTTTTGAGGAGGGGAAGTTCCTCTTTTATGCCTTTTTGCCGCACAAAGGCAAAGAGCGTGCACTTGCACTAAGCGAAGCGATGGACAACGGCTACAATACTGTCCTTTATGAGGCACCCCACCGACTGGAAAAACTCCTGGAACAGATCGCTGCTGTCGATGGGGAGCGTGAGCTCTTTTTGGCAAAAGAGTTGAGCAAAAAGTATCAAAAGTACTATAGGGGAACAGCCAAAGCGCTACAGCAGAAGCTCTCCGGTGAGACGATCCGGGGCGAATGGGTTGTTGTGATCCGTGCGCTGAAGTCTGATGAGGGCAGTTTGTCCTTTGATGAGGTCCATGCGATGGATATCCCCCCGAAGATCAAGGCAAAACTGCTTGCCCAGATGAGTGACAGAAGCGTCAAAGAGTGGTATGCCGAACTCGTAAAATGAGGATTAACGCCCTAAAAGTAAAAATGAGGTAAAATCTCTTATGATTATTTACGGAAAACAGGTCTGTCTCTATGCAATGGAGCGTCACCCCGAGACCATTCGTACTGTTTATGTCGCCAAGAAGGGCATTTTGCCACAAAAGCTTTTTCATCAGTTTCATGACAAGATCAAGTTTCTGGAAGAGAAGTGGGCGCAGTCGATGAGCAAAGGCGGGAACCATCAGGGTATTCTGCTGGAGATCGATGATTTTGAGCCAACACCGCTCTCAACGATGAAGCAGGGGGATTTTCTCGTCATGCTTGACGGACTGACCGACGTAGGAAACATCGGGGCGATCGTGCGCAGTGCTTATGCGCTTGGTGCTGACGGAGTGATCGCTACGGGTGTCAAACAGCTCAACTTTTCTGCGATCGCACGCAGCAGCTCCGGAGCCCTACTGGATATGCCGTTCACGATCGAGCCCAATATCCTTGACAGCTGCAATGAGCTGGGGCAGGTGGGCTTCCGGCTTTACGGTGCCGCAATGGACGGCACTCCTGTACAGGAGATGACCTTCGCCCCCAAGCGTGTGCTGGTGATGGGGAGTGAAGGCAAAGGGCTCTCCAAAAAGGCGATGGACAAACTCGATGAGAGGGTCTCTATCGAGATGAAACATGATTTTGATTCACTCAATGTGAGTGCCGCTGCGGCGATATTAATACACAGGATGGCTTATGCAGTTGAATGATCTGATAGAAGAGCAGAGTGTCAAGGCGATCAGCAACAAGACCAATATCTCAGAGGAGAATATTGAGCGGTTGATCCAACGGAATTTTGAGGGGCTAAACCGGGTAAAAACACTGGGGTTCATCTCGATCCTTGAGCGTGAATACCGTGCGGATCTGAGCAAACTCAGAGAGGAAGCGGTGGCGTATTATGACGAGCATGGTGAAGATGGCAGTGTCATGCTTTCACGTCCTGAAATAGAGAAGAAGCGATCCAAATCCAAGTTGCTTCCGTTGATCATTCTTGCTTTGCTTGCCTATGCGAGCTGGTATTTCTTTACGCAGTTTGACAGAAAGCATTTGGCGGCGTATCTGCCTTTTGGTGAGCATAACAAAAGTGAAGCATTAGAAGCCGCGATAGAAGAGCCCGCACCTTCGCTCACGATCGAAAAGAGTCTGGCTGAAGCCAAAGAGGAGAAAAACAGTGCAGGTACACCTGCTGATCATGCGACAGAAGTGAGTAATGAGCAGCCCGCAGATACGGAAGTCAATGTGACACAAAGCAGTATCGTGCCCGCAGTTCAAAATGATATGCCCGAAACAGCAACAGCTGAAACGATGTCCCAAACTGATGCAACTGCTTTGGAGCAGATAGCGATCATACCGGTAAGCAAGCTTTGGTTCGGGCTTGTCGATATGGATACCAAAGAGAGAAAACACTATACCGTTTCGGACAGGTTTGATATCGATGTGCGCAACAGACGCTGGCTTGTTGCAACCAGTTCAGCACCTTTCACTATAGAAGCGGGCGAGGTAAGCAGAAGCTTCAATGATGCCAGAGAACACTACCTCAAGCTGGACAAAGAGGGTGTCGAGGTGTTGACAAAGCAGGAGTATATCGCCCTGGGCGGATATCCGCGATGGTAAATGAGAAGAAATACGTAATGAGGACACTATATGTTTGATGAGATTCAATTTGAAAAAATAAACCGATTACCGAAATATATCTTTGCAGAGATCAATGAACTGAAGATGGATCTGCGCCGAAAAGGGCATGATATTATCGATTTTTCTATGGGGAATCCTGATGCCCCGACCCCGCAGCCGATCATCGAGAAACTCTGTGAAACGGTACACAAGCCTAAAACGCACGGCTATAGTGCCAGCAAAGGTATCTACAAACTCAGGCTGGCAATGAGCAAATGGTACAAACGGAAGTACGGTGCCGACCTTGATCCCGATACTGAAGTAGTGGCGACTATGGGAAGCAAAGAGGGGTATGTACACCTTGTGCAGGCGATCACCAACCCTGGAGATGTGGCGATCGTACCCGATCCGACCTACCCGATCCACTCACAGGCATTTATCCTCGCAGGTGCCAATGTCGAGAAGATGGAAGTGGTCTTTAATGAAGAGACATTTGAAGTCGATGAAGAGAAGTTCCTCGCCGATGTAGAAGATGCATTGGAAAACTCGATTCCGAAACCAAAGTATCTTGTCGTCAACTTTCCGCACAATCCGAGTACGGCGACGGTTACGCCGGCGTTTTATGAGCGGCTGGTGGCACTGGCAAAAGAGAAGCGCTTCTATATCATCTCAGATATTGCCTATGCAGATATCACCTTTGACGGCTACAAGACTCCTTCGATCATGCAGGTCGAGGGTGCCAAAGATGTGGCAGTGGAGTCCTATACCCTCTCCAAATCCTACAATATGGCAGGATGGCGAGTCGGCTTTATCGTAGGGAACAAGAAGCTGATCGGTGCGCTGCAGGCGATCAAGTCGTGGCTTGACTATGGGATGTTCACACCGATCCAGGTCGCTGCAACAGTAGCACTCGATGAACACGGCTATGTGCCGGATAAAGAGATCATCCCCCGCTATCAGAAGCGACGTGATGTGATGATCGATGCATTCGGCAAAGCAGGCTGGCCGCTTGCCAAACCGAATGCTTCGATGTTTATCTGGGCGAAGATACCGGAGATTGCACGCGATATGGGCTCTTTGGAGTTCAGCAAGCAGCTGCTGACCCGTGCCGATGTGGCGGTGAGTCCGGGGATCGGTTTTGGGAAATACGGAGATGAGTATGTTCGTATCGCACTGATCGAAAATGAAAAGCGTATCAGACAGGCGGCAAAAAATATCAAACGTTTCCTCAAAGAGCTGGAAGCAGAGAAAAAGTCGGAAAAGAAAACAGAGGGGCAGAAATAGATGGTCAAAATAGGTATACTCGGCGTTGGGACTGTCGGTGAGAGTGTCGCTAAGATTCTTGAGGAGAACGGGGATATCATCGAAGCACGCGCAGGCAAGAAGATCGTCGCAGCCAAAGGGGTGGTACGCAGCCTTGAGAAAAAGAGAGATGTCTCGATCCCCTTGACCACAGATCCGCTGGAAGTGATCAATGATCCGCAGATTGATATCGTCGTGGAACTGATGGGCGGAGTGGAAGAGCCCTATGCCCTGGTCAAGCAAGCCCTTAAAAACGGTAAAGCGGTTGTGACAGCAAACAAAGCACTGCTTGCCTATCACCGCTATGAACTTCAGGAGCTTGCGGGAGATATCCCCTTTATGTACGAAGCGAGTACAGCTGGCGGTATACCCGTGATCGGCGCACTGCGTACGGGGCTGAGTGCCAACCATATTGAGAGCATACAGGGGATTATGAACGGTACGTGTAACTATATGCTGACCAAAATGATCAACGAGGGTGCACAGTATGACGAGATCCTAAGAGAGGCACAGAAGCTTGGCTATGCGGAGGCCGATCCTACCTTTGATGTAGGCGGCTTCGATGCGGCACACAAACTGTTGATACTCGCTTCGATTGCCTATGGACTGGATGCCAAGCCCGAAGATATTCTCATTGAAGGGATTGAGAATATCACGCAAACAGATGTGGCATTCGCCAAAGAGTTCGGCTATGAGATCAAACTGCTTGGTATTGCCAAAAAAGTGGGTGAGGGTGTAGAGCTGCGTGTGCATGCGACGATGATCCCCAGTGAGAGTATGATTGCCAAGGTCGACGGCGTGATGAATGCGGTGACAGTCGTAGGTGACCGTGTGGGTGAAACGATGTATTACGGGCCGGGTGCGGGCGGTGATGCGACTGCCTCGGCAGTGATTGCCGATATCGTCGATATTGTCCGTGGGAACCAAGGACCGATGCTCGGCTACAAAAAAGGGCTTGAGAGCGGCTTGAAGCTGCTGCCCAAAGAGCAGATCGTCACACAATACTATCTGCGTATGGATGTAAGCGACAAGGCAGGGGTCTTGGCGATGATCACTTCCACACTCGGAGAGTTCGGTATCTCGATCGATTCGATGCTGCAAAAGCCGGTCAGCGATGAGGGCAGAGCCAAGCTGCTCTTTACGACACACAAAACCCAAGAAGCGAAGATGCGCGAAGCGATGCAGGCACTTGAAGCACTCGATGTGGTCGAAGGCAAGATCGCGATGATGCGCATAGAGAAGTAAGGAGTGCATGATGGCAAAAGATCACTATTTTGATATTACGGCGAAGCTTGATATGATGGAGATGAAAAATGCCATCGAACAAGCCAAAAAAGAGGTCACTACCCGTTTTGACTTCAAGGGGATCATGGTCGACATCGACCTGAACGAAAAAGCGAAAGTGCTCAATCTCTCCAGCTCAAGCGACAGCAAGATAGATGCGCTCAAAGATATTGTACTGAGCAAAATGATCAAACGGGGGCTCTCTCCCAAATCACTCGAAGAGGTCAAAACCGAGGGGATCAGCGGAGGGAACGTCAAAGTGGTCTACCGTATCATCGACAGTATCGAAAAAGATGAAGCCAAAAAGATCGTCAAAGCGATCAAAGATGCCAAGCTCAAAGTGACTCCTGCGATACAGGGCGACGAGATCCGTGTGAGCGGTAAAAAGATTGATGATCTACAGGCGGTTATTGCACTGGTTAGAAAGATGGAGGATTTGAAGGCACCGTTGGTGTTTGGGAATTTTAAATAATGGTGTAGGGTGTTGTAAGGGTACAACACCCTACGATTAACTGCTAACTGCAGTGTCCGCCGCCGCAGCATCCGCTGTTTTCTTCTTTGGGTCTCTCTTCGACATGGATGATGATCTCATCGCCTTTGTCTTCTGTATAAAAGAGGTGTTTTTGGCAGAACTTCTGGTTCATGTGGCTCTCCATCAGTCTTGCCTGCATCAATGCATCATCTTTGCTCTCAAATGCCATATCGTTCTCATAAGCACTCTTTTTGAAACATCCGCACTCTTTTTCTACATGTATCTTGAACATATTTCATCCTTGTTTGTTATTTTGTTATAATAGGTTTTTCGACCTGCCGATAATAACCATAAAGGCTTAAAAAAACTTTATTTTAAGTCTAATTAGGATAAATTTACTCTTATTAGCTACCCAAGGCATAAAGATGACAAAAAAATATGATAGAGAAGAGATAGAGAGTGTATGTACCTACTGCGGTGTAGGGTGTGACATCACCGGTGTGGTGGAGAACAACAAGATCGTCAAGATCTTTGCCCAAAAAGATGGTGTGGTATCGGAGGGCAAGCTCTGTATTAAGGGAAAATACGGTTATGACTTTGTCGATGCGAAAGACCGTATCAGAGAGCCCCGTATCAAAAAAACCTTTTTGGAGAAAAATCCTCAGATTGCAGAGCAGTATGGTAAGGCGCTTGTCGAATTTGACAGTGATTATATGACATGTGATCTGCAAACGGCGGTGAAGATTGCGGCCATGAAGCTAAGCCAGATCAAGCAGCAGTATGGCGGGGATAGCTTTTGTGCGATAGGAGGGGCTCGAACCTCTTGTGAGAGTGCCTATGCATTTCAGAAGTTTACGCGTGAGACGATGGAGTCTCCCCATGTCGACAATTGCGGTCGTGTCTGTCATGCGCCGAGCCTCAAAGGGATGCGTGCAACCATTGGCGAAGGTGCGGCGACCAACCCGTACAACGATATCTATGAGACGGAGTTTATGGTAGTCATCGGCTCCAATACAATGGAGGCACACCCTATCATCGCCAACCGTATGGTAGCGCAAGCAAAGAAGCTAAACAACCTTGCCGTGATCGATGTACGTGAGACGAAGATGGCAAAACTGGCAAAATACAACTGTATCATCCCGCATGAAGCCAACCTTTTGATGCTCAATATGATGGCGTATGTCATCATAGATGAAGAACTCTATAACAAAGAGTTCATCGAGAATCGTACGAAAGGGTTTGAGGCGTACAAAGAGCAGATATTGAATGACCCGTATGCCGATCCGAAGTTTTTTGAGAAGATCAAAGGGTATGAGTATCTGGCAAAGATGATCCCCAATATTGCCAGAGAGTATGCGGTCAAAAAGTCGATGATCTTCTGGGGGCTTGGGATCACTGAGCACCTTGACGGCTCTTATGCGGTGATGGCGATGACCCATTTGGCACTTTTGACAGGCAATATCGGCAAGACCGGTGCAGGACTGATGCCGCTGCGAGGGCAGAACAATGTACAGGGTGCATGTGATATGGGCTGTCTGCCCTACTATGACCCCGATTACGAGACACCCGAAAAGATAGGGCTGATGACACCGCAGCTTATTGACGGGATGCTTGAAGGCAAGATCAAAGCCCTGCTGAATATGGGAGAGGACATCAGTCATATCCACCCTAACATCAATAAGAGTGACAAAGCACTGGAAAAGCTGGAGTTTCTGATGGTGCAGGATCTCTTCATGTGTGAAACCGCCAAAAAAGCCGATATCGTCATCGGAGTGAAGTCTGCCTATGAAAAGACCGGTGTTTATGTCAATGCGATGCGCCGCCTGCACCTTTCTCAGCCGCTTGTTCACTCTGATCTGCCTGACGACTGGGAGGTGCTGCAGATGATTGCCAAAGAGATGGGTGACGGTGAGAACTTCGACTTTGAAAGCAGTGAGGATGTCTGGAACGAAGTACGAAAGAGGGCGCCCAAACGCTTCAGCGGCGCAGCATACTTCAGACTCGAACGCCACAGAAAGCGCGGGATGCAGTGGCCGATTCATGATGATGATACACCGGTACTGCATCTGCTTGACTTCCGTACAGAGGATGGACTTGGCAAATATGTCTACAAACAGTATGAGCCAAGAGGCATGATAGAGGAGATCCTCGAAGGGAGATTCTATGATGATTCACTGGAGGGGTATTATCTGACGACAGGCAGAACACTCGCACACTACAACAATGCCGCACAAACCAAGCGCAGCAGCAAGCTCGATACCAAATATGATGAAGATGTACTGCTCGCACCTATA
>WFYB01000174.1 GCA_015490315.1 Sulfurovum sp.
ACCATCACTTCGGGACTCGACCCACAAATAGAAAAATCTTCGAAATCTAGCAAAAAGAGATAGGGCGAAGGATTTTTGGAACGCAGTACCCGGTAGAAAGAGAGCGGATCGATCTTGCCTTTTTGGGTATAGCGGTTTGAAAGCAGGATCTGGAAGATATCTCCGGAGCGGATATGCTCCTTGGATTCATCTACCAGTGCTTTGAAGCGTGCCTCCTCGATGCTGAATTCCCCTTCGCCTTCAAGCTTGGCGGCTTTGAGGGGGAGCGGCTTGAATGTGTCGTGCAGCATCGCTTCTATCTCATCAAATGCCTGCTGCATAGAGGGGTCGTTGAGTATGAGTGTAAGCTTGGCGCTTTTGTGGGAGTAGGCGATGATGATCTTGGGGCGTACCAGATCGAGGTCTGGTGTCTGGAGAGGATCGTGGAGTGCATCCATGACGTCATCAAGCACAGGTTCGAAGACCTTGACCATATCATAGGCGATAAATCCGATAAAACCGTCAACAAACGAGAAGCCAAGTTCCTCTGAGAGTGCTTTGTATTTCGCTTTGTCCACAGAGGCATAATAGGATTTAAGAAAGCTGAAAGGGTCTTGGGCAAGAGTACGTGTATCACCCTTTTCATCCGTATAGTGTGTCTGTCTGTCCTGATACCTGATACGCTCTTTGCTGCCGATAGTGATAAAGGAGAAGTTGCCGTCGCTGGTATTGACCACACTCTCAAAGAGCATCGTGATCTCATCTGGGAACTTCTGTTTGATCTCTCCGTAGAGCGCTACAGGGGTAAGCTGGTCAAAAAGGATAGTCTTGTGCATCTATACTACTTTTTGACGACAAAGGCGCTTTTGTTGATACGGTCACGTACACGCACAAGTGCGGTATCTGCCTGTGCCCGTGTGCTGTAGGGACCTATGAGCAGCTTCTTGCTGCCTGATGCATTGGGAAGGGTGATCGTGTAGTCAAAACCGCTTTTTTTGATGATGGAGAGAAAGCGGCTGCTTGGTGTCTGGGTAAAAGAGCCGACCTGGATATAGTAGGATGTCTGTACTGCCTGTTTGGCGGCTGCCTCTCGCTTCAGGCGTTCTTGACGTTCCTTCTCGGCTGCGATTCTCTCCTCTTTGAGCGCTGCCTCTTTCCGAAGCTTCTCTTCGAGTGCCTTTTGTGCAGCGATCTTCTCCCTTTCCAGAGCCAGACGTGCCTGCTTGGCTTCCTCTTCTGCCTTTTTTTGCTCATCTGCATCAGTTTTCTCTTGAGTAGATGCAGTCGGGTTTGTTACTGCAGGTTGAGTCGGAACAGATTCTGGAGCCGTTTTTTGCACAGGAGTATGCAACGCAAGATCCTGCGAACTTTTGCTCCCTTGTACAGATGTATCTGTTTTGGGCGTAGAAGGCTGCAGGGTAAGTTCCGGACTGATCATCTCAGTGTCACTCTCATCAAGTACCAGCTTCTCATTGGGATCTTTCAAGACGATTTTGGTGAGGATGATTGCAACAATCAGTACAACGATAGCCAATGCTATAATCGTCAAAAAGCTTTTGGTTTTACTGGTTTTAGGATCGATATTATCTATGATAAGGTCATCAAGATTGTGGTCATTCATGGTGGTGAAATCTCCCATCTGTATTTTGGTATCAATTATATCATATTTGTATATATTAACACTTTACCACCTTCTTGGTACGGCTCTTTTTTGGGGAGAGTAAAAGTAAAAAAGATGTATCATTGGATAGAAAACGCTACTGTTTCATGGATCACCCAATGTATGAGGAGGAGAAGCGTATGAGCCTTTCAAACACCGAAATAGCCAAATATTTTGAGAAACTTGCACAGTATGTTGAGCTTGCGGATGAGAACCCTTTTCGGGTGCGTGCCTATGAAAATGCTGCACGCATCATCGCAACCTATCCCCGAAGTATCGAGGAGATGGTGCGAGCAGGCGAGGATCTGACCAAGCTGCCGCATATCGGGGAGAAGATCGCCAAGAAGATAGAAGATATTGTCACCACAGGACGCATGAGTGCATTGGAAAAGTATCAAAAAAAGTTCCCCAAAGGACTTTTGGAGATGCTGGCGATACCGGGGCTGGGACCAAAACGTGTCAGAGAGCTGTATGAGATGCTGGGTATCGATTCACTTGATGCATTGCGAGAGGCAGCACAGCAGCACAAGATCAGAGAACTTCCCGGTTTTAGTGAAAAACTTGAAGCACGTATACTTGAGGGTGTGATGATGCGCAAACAGGAGGGACGCCGTTTTCTCTATGTGGATGCAGAGCCCTATGCCGAGGATTTTGTCGCCTAC
>WFYB01000175.1 GCA_015490315.1 Sulfurovum sp.
ACATCCCGCCGTTGACTTTTAGGGTTTCACCGGTGATGTAGGAGGCATGGTCTGAAAGCAAAAAGGCTACGGCATCAGCCACCTCTTCGGGTTTGCCGAATCTCCCCATAGGGATCTTGGAGGTGAAGGCATCTTTGACCTCATCTTTGAGCACATCTGTCATCTCTGTAGCGATGAAGCCGGGAGTAATAGTATTGTAGCGGATATTGCGCGGTGCCGCCTCGATCGCGAAGCTTTTGGTCATGGCGATCACTCCGCCTTTGCTCGCAGAGTAGTTGACCTGTCCCGCATTGCCTGTCTCCCCTACGATAGAGGCGATATTGACCACCGATCCAAAGCGCTTCTTGCCCATCACTTTGACCGCTTCACGACACCCAATAAAGGTCGATTTGAGATTGGCTTCAATCACCTGCATGAACTCCTCTGTCTTCATACGCATTGCCAGTTTATCATTGGTAATGCCCGCATTGTTGACCAGATAGGAAAGCTCACCGTCACTCTCAATGATCTCCTTGATCGCTGCGACAAATGCCGCTTCGTCACTCACATCAAATCCGATGATCTCAGCCTGACCGCCTGCCGCTTCGATCTCTGATTTGACCGCGTTGGCTTCAGCCTCTCCGCTGCGGTAATTGACCCACACTTTCAGACCCATCTGAGCCAGCCTTTTTGCGATCTGCGCACCGATCCCTCGGCTCGCTCCTGTGACCAATACATTCGTTCCGGAAAATTTCATCATTCACCTTTAAAAAATTTTGGGAATATTGTAGCATAAATGCCCCTAAGGGAAACCACCCAAACTCTCAAAATAAAAACCCCGCAACCCGATAAACTTCAACAGGCAAAGAGTTTGTTTTTGATCGCTTCAAATATCTGATAGTCCTGAGGCTTGATACGGTCAGAGTAGATCACATGATTGAGCTGTTCAAGCAGATGAAACTTGGAGAGTTTGTCTTCGCAGAGTGCCTGGTTTATGATATCTACATGGGCATCCAGATCATACTCTTTGTCGACGATATCATACAAAAAGGCTTTTGCTTCCTCTTCGGAACAATCGAAATTCTCACCCATAATCTCACAAAAGAGCGGTGCTTCTTTTTCTATATCTCTCTTATCTACTTTGATAATATGCGCCAACAGGGTACCGACAGACTCTTTGATCTTCTTTTCCATAGATTGATCTCCTTTCTGCTCTCCTTCCCATCAACGCTATTTGTCGATCGATCTTCCACCACACTAAGCCCTATCATACTGAGAATGCAAAAAAAAGTCAATAAATCAGATCAGCGGCTCATCCATCTCTTCAGGGATCTCAAGCCCCATCAGCTTGAGTACCGTCGGTGCGACATTGTTCAGACCGCCGCCCTCTTTGACCTTCTCCACGCCGTCTGCTTTGACCCAGAGCCAGACATCTCCAACCGTATGGTTGGTGAGCACACGCCCCTGGGCATCACGCATCTCTTCACAGTTGCCGTGGTCAGAGGTCAGGACGATATTGTACCCCTGCTCCTCAGCCTTTTGCATGATCTTTCCAAGCTCAGTATCGACGGCACTGACTGCTTGACAGGCTGCCTCATAGTTGCCGGTATGCCCGACCATATCACCGTTGGCGAAATTAACCACGATAAAATCGTACGCTTCATCTATCGCCGTACGTACCGCTTCGCCTACCTGGGGCGCGGACATCTCAGGCTTGAGGTCATAGGTCTTGACATCCGGACTGGGGATCAGCACGCGGCTCTCTCCCTCATACGGGGTCTCTATACCGCCGTTGAGAAAGAAGGTCACATGGGCATACTTCTCCGTCTCTGCGGTATGCAGCTGTCTGAGCCCTGCTTTGGAGATCACCTCTGCAAGGGTATTTTTCGGTGCCTCTTTGGGGAAAAGCACCCCATACGGGAAGCTTGCATCATACTGCGTCATTGTTGCGATATGCAGCGGGATATAGTCACGCTCGAAGGCATCAAAACTGGGATCGCCGAGTGCGGTTGTGATCTCCCGCATCCTGTCTGAACGGAAATTGGTCATGATCACCGCATCCCCTTCATGCATCCCGTCATAACCGGCAAAGGCAACAGGCTCAATAAACTCATCGGTCTCCCCCTTGGCATAACTTGCATCGATGTATGCTGACGGAGCGAGATCAGTTTTGGGCTCTGCCTGGACAATGGCACGGTAGCCTTTTTCGATACGCTCCCATCGATTGTCCCTGTCCATCGTATAAAAA
>WFYB01000176.1 GCA_015490315.1 Sulfurovum sp.
AGATGCAAAAATTATAACAATGACCAAAAATAAAAATAAAATCTACATAGAGCCCAACATTGAAACGATGAAAGAGATAGCAGGATGTTTTGATACTTTAGTCAAAGAGTATGAGGATGGTGCTGTTTATCAATTTGATAATACTAAATAAAATAGGGTCTAGATAACTTTAACATACTTTTATGCTGCTAAAACCCTAGCTTTTATTTTAAAAAATGTAAACAATGTCTCTTTACATGTGTAAATGATGTTTCTTGTCTATACAGACGTTGTACGCGAGAACGAACATGGTGTTATAAAGATACACCATATCCCACGCCAATATTATGCTAAAATAACCAAAAAACACAAAGGCATACTGCTATGAAATTCTTCCAGTTTTTCTTCGGCATAGTCATCGCGCAGATCGCGCTCTATGCTTTGTGGCTTATTAACGGTGACAGCTCCGGCACAGAGGCGCTGCTGCGTATCGGGGTGCCTGCTATGATCATCGCACTGGTGATCGCGCTATGGTTTGCTTCGATTGCAAGGGCACAGAGCAAAGAGGTAGAGAGCAGAGTCAAAGAGCGTTTTGCCGATGAACGGGAGAAGATCAAGATCAATGCCGAGCGTGCCAAGATGCGGGCACACAAAGAAGCAGAAAAGAAGATCATCAAAGAGACTGCCAAGGCACATGCCAAAGCCAACTTCAAAGTCGGTGCCGCCTTTGCCGGAGTGATCGGTATCGGCGCACTCTTTGTGATGGCGCAGATGGTCACTGCCGGTATCCTGCTGATCTCCACCGGAGTCGGTGCAATGGGCGGTTACTATCTGCGAAGCCGCAAGGGTCGTTACAATGCCCTTGAGACGATCGATGTCAAAGCGATAGAGCATACACCCAAAACCCCAAAAAAGATAGAGGAATAGCCACCATGCCAACAAAAAGACTCTATATCGCCCGCCATGCCAAATCGAGCTGGGATGATCCCACACTCTCCGACTTTGACCGGCCACTCAACAAAAGAGGCGAAAGGGATGCGCCCTTTATGGCACAACTGCTCAAAACAAAGGGCGTCTCACCCCAGCTCATACTCTCCTCTCCTGCCAAGCGTGCCAAAGCCACTGCCGAGATCTATCATGAGGCTCTTGGCGGAGCACTGCGCTTTGACAGGCGTATCTACGAAGCTTCACCCATGAGCCTGCTCTATCTGGTACAAGAAGCCTTGCAGGACCACGATAGTGTGATGCTCGTCGGACACAATCCGGGACTGACAGAACTCAACGATATGCTCAGCGACCAAAGCATCTACAACATCCCTACTGCCGCCGCCGTCGCCATCTACTTTGAGGATGAGGTCGCTCCAAAGCGAGGCAAACAGCGCTTTTTCGAGTATCCTAAAAAGTATGCTAAAATAGCACCAAAATAAAGGATATAGAACCGCTATGAAACTTCTCGTCTCCGCCCTTGAACCCTCATCAAACCTCCATCTTCGTGAAGTACTCAAGCATATCGACAGTCACGATGACAATCTTGAACTGCTTGGGATCTTTGACAAGCGGATCGACAAGGGCAGACCCCTGTATGATATCAGCCAAATGGCGATCATGGGGGTGGTCGATGCGCTCAAAAAACTGCCATGGTTCTTCAAGGTCGCCGATGAGATGGTCACGCTTGCCAAAGAGGCGGACAAAGTCCTGCTGATGGACAGCTCAGGCTTCAACCTCCCCCTTGCCAAAAAGCTCAAAACCGCCTATCCCAACAAAGAGATCATCTACTACATCCTCCCGCAAGTCTGGGCAAGCCGCCCCAAGCGGGTAGAGAAGCTGGAGCGCTATTGCGACCGACTGCTGGGCATCCTCCCTTTTGAGACAGACTACTATCCCGGCGGCAAAGCAGAGTATGTCGGACATCCGCTGCTCGATGAGATTACCGTAGAGCGTATGGGTGAGGATAGACGCAACATCATCACCTTTATGCCTGGAAGCCGCCCCTCTGAGATCAAGCGTCTCATGCCGGCCTTTTGGGAACTTCGCAGAAAAATGGGCAACGATATCCGTCCGCTGCTGGTCATCCCTCCTCACTTCAGCCGCCAGCAGATCGCCAGACTCTACAGAGGCAACCGTGAGTTCGAGATCGTCCGCAACAGCCACGAAGCCCTCAGACGCAGTGACTTTGCCTTTATCTGCTCAGGTACTGCCACACTCGAAGCGGCACTCATAGGCACCCCTTTTACCCTCGCCTACATCGCCAAAAAACTCGACTTTTTTATCGGTACGAAACTGCTCGGTATCAAGCAGGTAGGACTGGCAAACATCATCCTAAGCCGCCACAACGGTAGCACCCTGCACAACGAACTGCTCCAAGAGGATGTCACGGTTGACAATCTGCTACGAGAATACTACAATACCGACCGAGAAAAATTCGCCGCCAAAGCCAAAGAGCTCAAAGAGTACCTTGGGCATGGAAGCAGTGAGAATGTGGCGAGGATAATTACACAATCGTAGGGTGTTGTCCCCCGACAACACCAAAGTATAAATCACTGAAAAGGTGTTGTGAGGGCACAACACCCTACAATTTGCTATAAAAGGAAAAACTTGTTAGTTCACATTTGTTGTTCTGTCGACAGCCACTATTTCCTCCAAAAGCTTCAGAAGGACTATCCAGACGAGAAGCTCATAGGATTTTTCTATGATCCCAATATCCATCCCTACTCTGAATACTATCTGCGTCTGCTCGATGTCAAGCGCAGCTGCAAGATGCTCGGTATTGAGCTGATAGAGGGGGAGTATGACACCGAGAACTGGCTCGAGGCGGTCAGAGGGCTGGAGCATGAGCCCGAAAAGGGGGCACGCTGTGCTGTCTGTTTTGACCGACGCTTTGAGGTAAGTGCGAAAAAGGCGGCTGAGCTTGGAGAGCACAGCTTCACCTCTACCCTGCTGACCTCCCCAAAAAAATCGCTCAAACAGCTCAAAAGCGCTGGTGATGCCCTGGCAAAACGTGAAGGTGTCGCTTTTGTGGCACCGGACTACCGCAAGGCTTCGGGCACGCAGGAGCAGAATATCCTTGCCAAAGAGGATGCACTCTACCGTCAGGACTACTGCGGCTGCCTCTTTGGACTGACGATGCAAAGAGAGCAGCAAGACAAGCTCGCCGATGAGCTTTTTGTGCCCATATCGGGACAGATACAACCCGAATCGATCGAAGCGCGTATCGCTATGTATGAGCGCAGATGGGAGCTCGAAGAGCAAGGTATCCCCCACAAGATCGTCAAACAGCGCTTTCTCAACTGGCGTCTGCTTAGCGGTCAGCTGCGTGTGCGCAAAGAGGTCAAAGCTGCCCATATCCTCCCCTACTCCACACTCAAAGGCGAATATACCCGCGGTAAGATCGAATATGAGGTCAATAATGTACACTACATGAACCGGGATGAAGTCAAATTCATCACCCTTGCACACTACAATGCTCTTGCAGGCACAGCATATGACAGAGTGGAAGCACTCATTTTTGATCCGCCCCCATTTGAAAAGGAGGTCGCGCTTCGTCATCAACTCACCCAAAACCCCTACGATACCAGTATGATCCTTGTGGTTGATGAGATCCCCGACAAAAAGATCGAGATCCTCGCACAGACCAAGACATACAGCGATGTGCAGGAGCGTCTGATAGAGCTCGGATAAGCATCGACGGGCTTTATCCCTTTTTTACCAACTCTTGGATAAAATATAGAAATTTTTTCCAAAGGGTTTTTCGTGCTATATAACGTTGTTGAAATTCAAAACATACTGCCTCACAGATATCCGTTTCTCCTGGTTGACAGGATCACTGAGCTCAAAGAGGGAGAGTATATCGAGGGTTACAAAAATGTCTCTATCTCCGA
>WFYB01000177.1 GCA_015490315.1 Sulfurovum sp.
GTGTTTATAGGTGTCGGTGCAGCGATTCTTAATGTCTACAAAGCCTATGACAAACAGAAGCGCTCACTCGATGCATTGGCAAAAGACCCACGATACAATCGTAAGCAACGAGGCTATCAAGAGGATGAGGACGAGGATGAGAAATACTAATCTCAAGATACTTGCCTATCTCCTTGCAGCAGATATTCTGCTTGCGATTATCTCTCTGATATTTTTTGATATCAAGGTGTTATACAATACGCAGGTAGGGTTTCTCTCCGCTTCACTAATCATGTTTGCTTCTATGGCGAGCTACCGCCGTATGGTGGCTGCAAGGGTAAAGCACGAGATCATTACCGTCGATGACTCCAAAGATACTATCGACAAGATCGAAGACCCGTATGACCTCTACAGTGAAGATGTCGTAGAGAATGAGGAGGATGAACGTACACTCTCTGAGGTGGTCAAAGAGGAGAAGCGCAAACTCAAAGCCTCAAAACGCTCACTCTTTCAAACACTCAAAGATACCAAAGCGGCACTCTCTTTCTACCGTCTTGGTGCCTATGCGGTATTGATACTGGGCTTTATGTATCTCAATCGACATGGGATTTTGTATATCCCTGCATTGATCCTTGGGATCTCTCTGCCTATCGTGATCGTCGTGGCTACGCTATTGGCTACCAAAGCGAACCAAACACAAGATACGGTACAATAAATCCATCTTCCTTTTAAGGACGTATCTATGATAAATAAGATGATTTTCCTCATGGCAGCCTTTTGTGTGGGCGTGATGCTTGGTGCCAAAGAGCCTGACAGATGTATGACCAAGCTGATCGAGCCCCCACTGCAGATCATCGATAAACCCATCGACTTTGGCAAAGAGCGTATCGAGATGACCAAAGCCTATATCGCCAAGCACTACGGCAAACGGGTTAAAGATATCACGATCACGCCGAAGATCATCGTATTGCACTGGACAGCTGAGATGGATTTTGAAAAGTCGTTTAATCGTCTCAAACCTCAGTATCTGCTCACTGACCGCAAGGATATCGCTAAAGCCTCACGACTCAATGTCTCGGCACACTTTTTGGTCGACCGTGACGGCAGGATCTACCGTCTCATGCCCGAGACCTGGATGGCACGTCATGTCATCGGACTCAACTACTGGGCTATCGGTGTAGAGAATGTCGGCGGCAAAGGCAACAAAAGAGATGACCTCACCCCTGCGCAGCGCGCAGCCAACAAACGCCTGGTACGCTACCTCAAAGAGAAGTATCCAACCATCGAGTATCTTATCGGACACCATGAGTACCGCCAGATGGAGCATACCCCGCTATGGCTGGAGAAGGACAAGGGCTACCGCACTATCAAGCATGATCCGGGCGAGCAGTTCATGCGTGAAGTGAGAGAAGCTGCCAAAGATCTAGGATTTAAAGCAGCGCCGAAAAATTGAGAATAGATTCTTAAATTATCTCCCTATGGTATAATATATTACTCGTCCCTCAATCGAGAGTCGGGTTTCTTTGGGCATTACAACTTTATAGGAAAGTATCATGACAAAAGAGACCATTTTGAATTATTTGGCTAATCATAAACAAGAGTTTCAAAAAAAATATAATATCGATAGGATTGGTCTGTTTGGTTCATATGCACGGGATGAAGCTGACAGCCAAAGTGATATAGATATTTTTGTAGAGATGAACGCAGACTTCTTTAAGCAGGTCAGACTCAAGCAGCAAATCGAAGAAGATTTGCAAAAAAAGGTTGATATTATCAGGGGGCACAAGCATATCAAGCCTTTTCTTTTGAAGATGATACAGAAGGATATAGAGTATGTCTGACAAGCAAATGATGGTACTTTCCATGCTTGAGGATATCCAGTTTTCTATAGAACTCATTCTTAAACGTTTTGCGAAGATAGAAACAAGTGATGACTTTCTATCTGATGAAGAGGGGTTGGAAAAGTTAGACAGTATTTCTATGCGATTGGTGGCTGTAGGTGAGGGGTTTAAGAGCATTGACAAGTTAACAGAAAAGAAGCTTTTAGCCCAATACGACACTATAGATTGGAAAGGTGTCAAAGGTATTCGAGATATATTATCGCATCACTATTTTGATTTAGATGCAGAGATAATTTTCAATATTTGTGATAGATATTTGAAGGAACTCTTAAATGTAACACAGCGAATGCATGATGACATTATCAAGCATAAAGACAGCAAAGCATGAATACAGCATTTTCCTTGTTAGACTGGATCGTTTTTGGCTCCTATTTTCTGCTTTTGGCACTTACCTCTGTCATCTTCTCTCAGATCAAAGTCAAGAGTACGCGTGACTACTTCGTCGGGGGCAACAGTGTGCCGTGGTTTGCCGCGGCGATCTCTGTACTGGCGACATCGCAGTCAGCGGCGACCTTTTTGGGTGGACCGGAGTACAGCTATAGCAAAGACCTGACCTTTTTGGGCTTTTATGCTTCGGCATTTTTGGCGGTGTGGTTCGTCTCTCGGGTCCTGATACCGCGTTTTTATGCGATCAATGCCGTAACGGTCTATGAGCTTTTGGAAAAACGCTACGGTACGGCTGCCAAGAAGCAGGCGGGCGTGATGTTTCTCATCGGGCGGCTCTTTGCGAGTGGGGCACGGCTTTATATCGGTGCACTGGCGATCTCGATGATCCTCTTTTTGGATATCGGTGCGGTGCATGTGGCGATCTCTATCGCGATCTTGATGCTCGCAGCTCTGGCATACGCATATTATGGCGGTGTGAAGTCAGTGATCTTCTCGGATATCATTCAGGCGTTTACCTATATCGGGGCAGGGGTGGCGGTGCTGCTCTTTCTCTACCTCTCGCTTGATACTGATATGGGTACGATCTACCATACGCTCCAGAGTGAAGGCAAACTTAGACTCATAGACACATCACTTGACGGGGGGGTTAGTATCTGGGCACTGCTGAGCGGCTGGCTGCTGCTCAATATCGCAGCCTACGGACTCGATCAGGATATGACCCAGCGTGCACTCACCTGCAAGAGTGCCAAAGAGGCGCAGCGCTCGATGATGATGAGTATCTACCTGACGATCCCTGTAGCGCTGCTCTTTTTGCTGATTGGGCTGCTGCTCTATCTTTTCTATCATCACCCCGAACTCTCCAATCTTCATACATCCGTAGAGCAAAAGTTCGACGGAGAGAAGATCACGATCTTTATGTACTATATCCTCCATGAGATGCCTGAGGGCTTACGGGGACTGGTCACGGTAGGTGCGGTCGCAGCGGCACTGAGCAGCTCCAACTCCGTACTCTCCGCAATGGCATCAGTCGCCATAGAGGACCTCTACCGCCCATGGAAGCAGAAGCAGGGCATCACCGATGAGAAGCACTACATCAGAGCCGGACGTATCGCGGTGCTGCTCTTTGCCGGAGCACTCTCACTCATGGCAATGCTCAGCTACTACTGGCAGCACGCCACTGACCTGCCGCTGCTGAGCTTCGCACTTGGCGTGATGGCGTTTGCCTATACCGGACTGCTTGGCGTCTACGCCGCAGCGATCTTCACCCGCCGTGGCAACGCATGCACTGTACTCTGGGCAC
>WFYB01000178.1 GCA_015490315.1 Sulfurovum sp.
GGTCTATGATGACCATGAGGGGCGCTACCTTGACTACGATGACGGTATTCGAGAAGATCTGAGTATGGAGCAGCTTGCACGCCTCAAGCCCTTCTTTGACCGCAAAAACGGTACGGTCACTGCGGGCAACTCCTCGCAGATCACCGATGCGGCTGCGGCGGTGGTGCTGATGGGAGAATCGGAGGCAAAGGCGCGAGGACTTGAGCCGCTGGGATATCTGTGTGACTTTGCCTATGCGGGGCTTGACCCCAGACGTATGGGGCTTGGACCTGTCTTTTCAACCCATGCACTCTTTGAAAAGACGGGGCTAAGTATGAAAGATATCGAGATCATCGAGATCAACGAAGCCTTTGCCGCACAGGTGATCGCCTGCGAAAAAGCCTTTGGCTCCAAAGCCTTTGCCAAGACACATTTTGGACAAAGCAAAGCGGTCGGGGCGATCGATCCTGAGATCTTGAATGTCAACGGCGGTGCGGTGGCACTGGGGCATCCTGTGGGGATGACCGGCACACGGCTGGTGATCACGGTGCTGCATGAGCTGAGGCAGCGCGGTCTGCAGCGCGGGCTTGCTACGCTCTGTATCGGCGGCGGGCAGGGCGCATCGCTGCTTTTGGAGGTGCAATGATGAAACAGACAGACTATTTTAGATTGGAGATAGATGACAGAGGCGTGGCGACACTTCTTTTCAATACACCGCGCAAGAGGATCAATGTGCTCTCGTTTGCCGCGCTGGAGGAGTTGGAAGGGCATCTAAAACGTATCGCCGAGACTCCCGAGATCAAAGTGCTGATCATAGAGAGTGTCAAAGAGGGCATCTTCATCGCCGGTGCGGATATCCATGAGATTGAGCGCTTTGAGGATGAGGTGCAGATACGCGAGCACCTTGCGCACGGTCAAGCGATCTTCAACACACTTGCCGCACTGTCGTGCGTGACGATCGCCGTCATAAACGGTGCGTGTCTTGGCGGCGGGCTGGAGCTTGCGATGGCGTGTGACTATCGCATCGTCTCCAATGACAATGACGCAAGACTGGGACTGCCAGAAGTGACGCTGGGGATCATCCCCGGACTTGGCGGCACGCAGCGGCTGCCCTATCTGGTGGGATACGCCAAAGCCATTGAGCTCATCACCGCCTCCAAACGCCTCAAAGGTGACAAGGCACTCAAACTGGGGCTGGTCGACGCCTCTGTGCCCTCAGGATATATAGGATTTAAGCGTGATGCCTTTGTCGAAGAGGTGCTCTCAGGCAAACGTGCCAAGGCACCCACCGAGCAAAGAGAGGGCATCAAGTGGTATGAGAAGTTGCCGCCCGTACGCAAACTCATCGCCACTTTGGCAAAAAGAGAGATAGTGAAAAAAACGGGCGGACACTACCCCGCACAGCTGAAGGCAGTAGAGGTTATAGAACGTACACTGCCGCTTGGCTTGAAAGAGGGACTGGAAATGGAGCTTGATGCCTTTGTACCGCTCTCTGTAAGCGAGATCTCCAAAAATCTCATCGGACTCTTCTTTACCTCCGAAAAGCTCAAAAAGGAGCACTTTGCCAAAGCAGAACCAAGAGATATCAAGCGTGTAGCGGTTGTCGGGGTGGGTACAATGGGCTCGGGTATCGCATGGATACTCAGCTACAAAGATATCGCCGTCCGTCTCAAGGCACGCAGCATGGAGAGCATCGCCAAAGCCTATGCCAAGATGATGCAAAGCTACGACGCAGTCAAAAGACGCGGCAGACTGACACCCCGCGAGATCGGACTGAAGATGGATCGCGTCACGCATACGACAGGCACAGAGGGACTTGCCAAAGCCGATATGGCGATCGAGGCGGTGAGTGAAAATGCCAAGGTCAAGCAGAACGTCTTCAGTGAGCTTGAAGCAAACATGTTGCCAGATGCCATCATCGCGACCAACACCTCTTCGCTCTCGATTACCGCGCTGACCAAAGAGACGCGCCATCCCGAACGCTTTGTGGGGATGCACTTTTTCAATCCGGTACCCAAAATGCCGCTGGTAGAGGTGATCGCTTCCGAGATGACAAGCGACGAGACCGTCGCTACAGTCGTGGCACTTGCCAAGCGGCTTGGCAAAACCCCCATCAAGGTAGGCGAGAGCCCCGGATTTTTGGTCAACCGTATCTTGCTTCCTTATCTCAACGAAGCGGCACGGCTTTTTGAGGAGGGAGCATCTGTTGTGCAGATAGATCGTGTACTGGAGCAGTTTGGGATGCCGATGGGACCCTTTACCCTTGCCGATGAGGTGGGCATAGACATCGGCAAGGAGGTCTCAAACATCTTGGAAGAGGCTTACGGTGAGCGTATGCCAAAAGCACAGATTATCGAGCAGCTTGTCAAGCAGGGGTGGCTGGGTAAAAAGAGCCACAAAGGCTTCTACCTGCACCAAGGCAAAGGCAAAAGTCCCAACCCCGAACTTGCCTCGCTTCAATCTACAAGCAAAGAGATAAAAGAGCAGGAGATCATCGACCGTACGATGCTGATCATGGTCAACGAAGCCTCGCGATGCCTCGAAGAGGGCGTGGTGAAAAATGCCGCGTATCTCGATATGGCGATGGTGTTGGGTACGGGCTTTCCTGCTTTTAGAGGCGGTCTGTTGCGCTATGCAGAGAGCCTTGGTATCGGCAATGTGGTAGAGCGCCTCAAAGCACTGGAAGCGGTGTACGGTATCCGCTTTGCACCGTCGGATCTATTACTGAAGATGGCACAAAAGGATAAAAGATTTTATTGATCTTGCACACGCACTCCACGCTCTAAGCGTAAGATAGAGAGTAGAAAAGGAGGTGCATCATGGTTTGGGCACTTTGGATCGTTATAGCGTTGGCGTTAGCATATTTTGCTGCGCCGTTGTGGGCATGGTTTGCCGCTGCGGCAGTGGGGCTGGCAGCGGCGGGCGCTTCGGTGTGGTGGTGGATACCGCTGATACTGTTGGGGTTGCTCTTCCTTGTGCCTCAGATACGCCAAGAGCTTGTCACGCAGCCGCTGTTTCATCTCATCGAGACAAACGGACTGCTGCCAAAGATCTCCGAGACCGAAAAGACCGCTCTGCGTGCAGGCGATGTCTGGATAGAGGGGGAGCTCTTTTCTGGCAAGCCCGATTTCGCCAAGATATTCTCCTATCCTTACCCGAGTCTCACCCCCAAAGAGCAGGCATTTCTTGAAAACGAAGTCGAGGAGGTGTGTGCTATGACCTCGGACTGGGAGGTTTTTCAGGATCGTGATCTGCCCGAATCGGTATGGGCATATCTCAAAGAGAAGCGTTTTTTCGGGATGATCATTCCCGAAGAGTATGGCGGGCTTGGCTTCTCTGCCTATGGGCACTCCTGCGTCATCGAGAAGCTGGCAACGCACTCTCAAGTACTTGCCATCACCGTGATGGTGCCAAACTCCTTGGGCCCTGCCGAACTGCTGCTGCATTACGGTACTCCTAAACAGCAGGAGTACTACCTCCCAAGACTTGCCGACGGACGGGAGATCCCCTGTTTTGCCCTGACTGAACCTGAGGCGGGATCGGATGCCGCTTCGATACGCTCCGAGGGGGTGGTCTTTAAAGATAAAAACGGCGAGATCAA
>WFYB01000179.1 GCA_015490315.1 Sulfurovum sp.
GTACAAACAAAACATATACCAAAAAAGCACATACTGCACCAAAATTCAAAATCGGTAAAACACTCAAAGACGCTGTCGCAGCGGGCAAGTAATTTACCTTTTTTCTCTATCGCCTCAAGGGCGGTAGAGACCTTTCTTTATCCTATAAATTTTCTTCGCTATACTTTCACATCTTAAAAACACATATTATTATCCTAAAGGAATGGACAATGCCGTTAGATAACACCATAGGACTTGGGGTCGCAGGAAACTTTGCACATCATCTGGAGCAGGCAGGTGAACTCAAAGATTTTGAGAATGTTATGACAGAGGAGCCGGATGCTCCCAAAGGGATCTTCCCTTTTTACCTTCCTGGACATGAGAGCTTCTTGGGGGTTTACTGTATCGGAGAGGATAGACTGGAGTTGCCATCCTATGAAGCCAACGCGCAGGTAGAGCCGGAGATCGCTCTGCGGTGCGAGATCGTCTACGATGCACAGATGCAGGTAGAAGATCTGAAGATTGAGGCGTTTACGACATTCAATGACTGTACGATACGCAAAGAGGGTGCGAAGAAGATCTCAGAAAAGAAGAGTTGGGGACCAAACTCGAAAGGGATAGGGGATAAGTGGATCGAGATAGACCGTTTTGCAGAGGGGGGTGTGATGGATGCGTATCACCTCTGCTCCTACCTCAAGCGTGACGGCAAACTCCATCCATACGGTGTGGATGCACCGCTGCTTGGATACTCCTACTTCTATGAGAAGCTCAAAGCATGGCTCATCGAGAAGATGAATAGACAAGAGGATTTCGGACCGCTTGAAGATATCTCGTCACATTTGAAAGCGTGCGGCTATCCGAAGGAGGCTTTGATATCTATCGGCGCGACTGCCTATGCGGAGTTTGGGGAGAAACACTATCTCCAAAGTGGGGATGAAGTCTATGTGATCGCCTACCACAAGCTCAAGGATGCGCCGGATCTTCTCCCTTCCAAGAGCAAGATCATCCTTCATCAGAAAGTCATATAGATTATGTTTCCGATTTCACCTGATAGCTCTGGCAGTCGTGAACGCCCACTGTGTGGGTTTGACACTCCTTTGTTGACATCAGGTGAATCTCTATCATTAGACTATGGTGGCTTTTAGTTCCGCGACAAACTCTGTAATGTCGTCATGGAGTGCCTGCAGGTCCTCCTCGTGTTCCACTTCGTCTGCGAGGATTTGTGAGACCATATCGTAGGTGACGATATCTTTGTCTCTGGTCAGCTCAGCGATTTGAGAATAGACAGAGATCGCACACTGCTCCCCTTTGATCGCATCTTCAAGGATATCGACCACGTCAAACTCATTGGGGGCATCATAGCCGCAGTTGGTCTGCTCGAACCACTCCTTTGGGTGCAGAAGCGGCGTACCGCCAAGCTGCAAAATACGGTCAGCAACCATATTGGCATGTCTGAGTTCATCATTGGCATGCTGCTGCAGCTCGGCGATTGCAGCATCCTTCATGATCCCCTTGATCACTTTTGCCTCTATGAAGTACTGGTAGTATGCGAGCCACTCATCTGCATACGCCTTGTTCAGTGTAGTGATCAGTTCACCAATATCGATACCTTTGATGATCGAATTACCTTTGCGTGCCATGATTTCTCCTTCTTGGTATATGTATTAAGAATAAAAGTTATCCTTTGAAAAGTATAGCCTCTTTTTTCTTAAAGGAAAATAATTATCATTTGTTGTTTGGTGCGGTGCTGCTTGTTCAAGTATAGAGTAAAAAGGTCAATGAAAAATTGACCATAAGCAAATAAAGGTGTATGGAGTGAGTCCATACACAGGAGGAAATCAATTTTTAAACCAGCTTTTAACTCTGTCAAAAGCAGACTCAAAAGTGCTTTTGTGCGGACGACTCTCTACGCCGTAACTCTCCTGAAGCTTCTCAAGCAGTTTGCGCTGCTCGTCATTGATCTTTTTGGGCAACACCATTTTGATCTGCGCAATGAGCCGGCCCTTGCGCCCGCTGTGTACATCGGGGACACCCTCTCCCTGGAAGACAAACTGCTCTTTGTCCTTTGTGCCCGGTTTGAGATCCAGCTCTTTCTCGCCATCGAGTGTGGGGATGGTAATGGTCTCTCCGAGTATCGCCTGGGTGAAAAAGACAGGCACTTCGATATAGATATCATTGCCGCTGCGGATAAAGTGCTCATCCTCAAGGACATGGAATGTGACATAGAGGTCACCGCGCTGTCCGTTTCGGCTCTCGTTTCCGTGTCCTCTGACACGCAGGCGGTTGCCGCTGTCGACACCGGCAGGGATATCGATCGTGACACGCTCTTCGCTCTCACTGTAGCCTTCACCGTGACATGCGGTACATGCATTCTGTGCGATCCTGCCTTCACCTTCACATTTGGGACAGGTCTGGGCAAACTGAAATGCCCCCTGGCGCATCAGTACTTGTCCCTGACCGCCGCAGTAGTCACAGGTCTGGAGTTTGCCATCTTCGGCACCGGTGCCGCCGCAGCTGCTGCATGGGCGTTTGTATCGCAGATCGATCTCTTTTTGACAGCCAAAGACCGCCTCATTGAATGCCAGCGTCAGCTCGATCTCAAAATCGAGCGCATATTTCTGTGACGGATCGCGTCTGCGTTCACCAAACCCGCCACCAAAACTGCCTCCGCCAAAGAAGGAGTTGAAAATATCCATGATATCGTCCATGCTGGCATTGCCAAAGCCGCTGCCCATGCCCTGTCCGGCAAGTCCCTCTTTGCCGTATCGATCATAGATGGCACGTTTCTCATCATCACTGAGTACCTGGTAGGCTTCATTGATCAGCTTGAATTTCTCTTCGGCTTCTTGATCATCCGGGTTTCTGTCCGGGTGGTATTTGAGTGCGAGTTTTCTGTATGCTTTTTTGATCTCGGCACCTGTGGCATCCCGGCTGATCTCAAGCAGTTCATAATAGTCCATTTCTCTCATCACGCTCTCCATTGGCTTGCCTCTTTCCAAGGCAATCATTTGGGGCGAATTCTACCATAATTTGGATATAATCACAAAAATGATTTTCAGGGGTATCTCTATGGTTGTACATATCGTATTATTCAAGTTCAAAGAGGAGAACAAGCAGCCCAATATGATCCAGGCAAAACAGATGCTCGAAGAGCTGATGGGTGCCGTACCAAGCCTACGTAGTATCGATGTGGGACTCAACTTCTCCAAAGAGGATCGGGCGATGGATATGAGTATCATCACGACATTCGCAAGCAAGGAGGGTCTGGAGGCATATGCCGTGCATCCGGAGCATCTCAAGGTGGTCGACTTCATCAAAGAGGTGGTGGAGTACTCCAAAGTAGTGGATTATGAAAAGCACGATGTGCTTTAGTGAGGAGTGAGTAGTGAAGAGTGAAGAGTGTCGGTATGCTTTTCTCCGAAAAGCCTTTATTTTAAATAAAAGATCAGTATTGCCACTATACGGTAGTTTAGCATGAAACAACACAAGATAGAAGCCTTTGAAAACTTGGTGGAGGCATTTGGTGCATTGCCCTCTATCGGCAAAAAGACGGCGATACGGCTTGCCTATCATGCGGTGATGGAGGATGGTTTTGCGGCGATGAAGCTGGCGCATGCGCTCGAAGTAGGGGTCAATGCCATCCAAAAATGCAGCAAATGCCACAATATGAGCGAAGATGAGCTCTGTACGATCTGCTCAGACCCCTATAGGGATACTACCAAGCTCTGTATCGTCCAAAGCGCCAAAGATATCCTCACGATCGAAGAGAGCGGGCAGTTTGACGGGGTTTATTATGTCATTAGTGAAGTGCAGGATATGGATGAGTCGCATCTCTTTTATGCGGTAGAGGGGGTTGAGGAGATCATTTTTGCTTTTCCGCCGAGTATTGCGACAGATACGATGATCCTCTATATCGAAGAGAGGCTCAAAGGGCTTGATATCGTCTTTACCAAGATTGCACAGGGTGTACCAACGGGTGTAGAGCTGGAAAATATCGATGTGGTATCACTCTCGCGTGCATTAGAAGCAAGAGTGAAAGTGTAGGTGTCTGTTTTACTTTTTTGCGGGCTCTTTTTTTGCTTGCTTGTTGATCTCGGCAAGTTTTTTGTCGATCATCTTGCGCAGCTCATCCATGTGTCCTTGCAGTTTGCTCTGTCCTATCTGTGCACTTGCCGCAGCGATCCTTGGTGTAAGTGCGATATATTTCTGTCCTACATCTGAGGCGAAGAAGCTGTTCATCTTCTCAAGCTCCTCTTTGCTGTAGTTTTTGGCATAGAGTGCCGCGATATCTTTTTTGATCGCATCCCAGCCCATATATTTGTCAAAGAAACTTTGAATCATATCTCGAACGGCAGCAAGCTGCGGTGCCTGAGCGACCTGCATATCGGTGATCTGCTTGGTCATGCGGTTGTAGTTTTCTGCCATGTGCATCGTATCGAGCAGCGTGTAGGCAGCTTTGAGCCTATCTTCACTGGGCGCTTGTGTCTTGGCTGTAACTGTTTTGGCACGCTTCATTGTACCGCCGCATTTACCTTGTCCGCATTTGCCCGCCTCTGCACTGAGGCTAAGCGGCATCAGAAGTGCCACAGAGAGTAGAAGTCCTTTGCTTGTTGTCTTGATCATTGTTATCCTTCATAGTTGGGTTTAATGTGAAATTATTATAACCCATAATACTTAAGGGCACCACTAAAACCAAAAACGCACCCCGACCACGGCATTGACTTCATCGACGGGAGCATAGGTTCTGGTATTGCCAAAGGTTTTTTCCCAGTTGAGACCGATATAGGGTGCGAACTCGCGCCTTATTTCGTACCGCAGTCGCAGTCCCGCTTCGATACTGCTCAGTCCCGAACCAAGCTGCATGGCAGGGTCATCTTTGGTATAAAAGTCCGCCTCCAGCGAAGGTGTGAGGATAAGACGCTGGGTAAAAAGCATCTCATACTCCGCATCGAGACGCAGTCCGACATTGCCTTTGCTGCCCAACAGCAGGGCAGCGCGTGTCTCGAACCAGTAGGGTGCCAGTCCTGCGACGGCGACTTCTCCCCAGCTTCTGCTATGGGTGTCGGTTTTATCATAGACCAGACCCACCTGCAGATCCCAAAAGGGTGCGATCGCACGGGAGTAGACTAGCTCGTTCTGGGCGTTTTGTATCCCCTCGCTTGTTGCTTCACCGTCGCTGTAGAGGTAGAGTTTGTCCAGATCATACCCTATGTAGTAGCTCCCCTCCCAGCGACGGGTATGCTCCCCATTGCCATAGAGTTCGAACTTATCCATAAGCAGCATGGTACGCAGCGGATCGTCCCCGCCCGCAGCAAAAAGTCCCGGCGCAAACGAGGCTGCAATACATAGTGCGTAAAGTATCTTTTTGAGTTTCATTTTCAGTTCCTTTTAGACGACAACTACTTTTCTAAACATCCCGCCCATATGATAGAGGAGATGACAGTGGTATGCCCATACCCCTTTGGCATCGACGGTGACACGATAGCTTATCTTCGATCCGGGTTGGACGATGACGGTGTGTTTACGCACCAGACGATTCTCATCGCCCGTTTCCAGATCGCTCCACATACCGTGCAGGTGCATCGGATGGTTCATCATCGTATCGTTGATGAAGGTGATGCGCAGCCGCTCACCGTACCGGAACTCCAGCGGTGTGGCATCGGCATACTTGATCCCGTTGATCGACCAGATATAGCGCTCCATATTGCCTGTCAGGTGCAGGATGATCTCCCGGTCGGGCTTGGGATGTCGAGCTGTGGAGTAGCGGTTTTTCAGATCGGCATAGGTCAATACCCGTCTGCTGTTGTTTCGAAGCCCTACACCCGGATCGTCGAGTCGGTATTTTGGGTTTGGGGCATGCATCACCCAGCTGATGCCGTGTTTCATCGGCAGCGGCGTGATAGGATAGTGCCGGTTTTCGAGCATAGACCATCTGTAGGGTTTAGCCTTTTTATTCATTTTCATACTTCCACCGCATTTCATACCGCCGGTTTTCTCTTTGCCCATGGCAGCCATATCCATCCCCATATCGGCCATGGTTAGCGGCTGAGGTTTATCCATCGCCGGTGCTTTGGCAAGAAGTGTTTTTGAGGGCGTGAGTGCACCCAGAGCATAGCCACTTCGTTCGATGCTCTGCGCAAAGATCGCATAGGCTCTCTCTTCTGTGGGTTCGACGATCACATCGTAGGTCTCGGCGACACCGATGCGTATCTCATCGACTGTCACAGGCTTGACATGCTTGCCGTCTGCGGCGACGACGGTCATCTTGAGTCCGGGGATACGCAGATCGAAGATGGTCATTGCTGCACCGTTGATAAAGCGTAGGCGTACCTTCTCTCCTTTTTTGAAGAGTGCTTTGAACTGCGAAGCGGGCGGATGACCGTTCATCAGGTAGGTATAGGTATAGGCGGTTACATCACTCAGATCACGGTCGCTCATACGCATCCTGTTCCACATCTTTCTCGTACGCCACGCCTCAAGCACACCTTTTTCCTTGACTTCATCCATAAAGTCACCGACGGTACGCTGATTGAAGTTATAGTAGTCGCTTTGAAGTTTAAGCTTTCGGTAGATCGATTCGGGCTTTTCATCACTCCAGTCGCTTAGTACCACAACATAGTCTCTATCGTAACGGAAAGGCTCTCGCTTTTTAGGTAGGATGACGATAGGACCGTACATCCCCGTCTGCTCCTGAAAAGCGCTGTGACTATGGTACCAGTATGTACCGTGCTGACGCACCTTGAAGCGGTAGGTAAAGGTCTCTCCCGGGGCGATACCGGGATAGCTGATACCCGGCACACCATCCATGGGCGCGGGCAGGATGATACCGTGCCAGTGGATAGAGGAGCTGTGCTTGAGCTTGTTGGTCACATGCAGCGTGACGGTATCGCCTTCTTGCCATACGAGTGTGGGTCCTGGGATCTGTCCGTTGATGGTCGTTGCGACAGCTTGGCTGCCGGTAAAGTTGACAGGGGTATAGTCGATAGTGAGGTGAAACGCTTTGCCTCGCAGCACACTTCTGCCGTCACTTTTGACAGTTGGCTCTGACGCGACTGCTATATCACTCAGGATCGCACCCGCAGCAGCTGTCGCGACACCTTTGACAAATGTTCTTCTTTGCATTATGTTTCCTTTATGCTTCATCTTTTAGAAGTATAGTCGCAAAGTGTGTATGAAGTGTGCAGATGTTTATGCACACTTCATACACACTTAGGCATTACAATAAAGTAAGAAAGCACCAAAGGAGTCAATGATGCATACGACACACAAAGATCCAGTCTGCGGTATGGAGGTTTCGACCGATACCACGTTCTCTATACAAAAGGGTGATGAGATCTACTATTTTTGCTCTCAAAGCTGTCAAGAGAAGTTTGAGAAGAACCCCGAAGCTTATATCGGTGTATCTGCAGAGGAGGATTGTCCCTCTTGCAAACCGATATATACGTCTGAACCTCAGAGTACAGAGATGATCTATACCTGTCCGATGCATCCCGAGATACGCCAGATAGGGCCAGGCACGTGCCCCAAGTGTGGGATGGCTCTCGAGCCTGTGGCACCTGCTGCAGGACAAGAGGAGAATGCAGAACTTGACGACATGACACGCCGTTTTGTCATCAGTACCATTTTGGCGATCCCAGTGTTTCTGCTGGCGATGATCGCCGATCTTGCGCCGCAGTGGCTGCCGCAATGGCTCTCGATGAAGGCGGTACAGTGGATCGAGTTTGTGTTGGCGACACCGGTGGTACTCTGGGGCGGATGGCCCTTTTTTGTGAGAGGGTATCAATCGGTGAAAAGCTGGAACCTCAATATGTTTACACTCATCGCTCTGGGTGTTGGGGCGGCATGGCTCTACAGTATGGCCGCACTTCTATTTCCTCAGATATTTCCTCCCAAAATGCAGATGGATGGGGGTATCGTGCATGTCTACTTTGAAGCGGCGGCGGTGATCGTGGCACTGGTACTTCTGGGGCAGGTGCTGGAACTACGCGCCCGTTCCCAGACCAATACTGCTATCCAAAAGCTCCTCTCCCTCGCACCCAAACGTGCCGTACGTGTCAAAGAAGACGGCAGTGAAGAGGAGATCGCGCTCGAAGATGTCAAAGTCGGGGATATCCTGCGTATCCGTCCGGGTGAGAAGATCCCGGTAGACGGAGTGGTGATCGAAGGGGGAGAGCCATATCGACGAGTCGATGGTGACCGGGGAGCCTATCGCAGTCTCCAAGAAGGAGGGTGATGAGGTGATAGGTGCTACGGTCAACACAACTGGCAGTCTTCTGATACGTGCCCAAAAGGTAGGTGCCGATACGTTGCTGGCGCAGATCGTTGATATGGTTGCCAAAGCGCAGCGGTCACGTGCACCGATCCAAAAGCTTGCAGATCAGGTCTCGGGGTATTTTGTGCCCGCAGTGGTACTGGTAGCGATAGTGGCGTTTGTAGGCTGGTTTGTCTGGGGTCCCGAACCCCGTCTTGCCTATGCGGTCGTGAGTGCTGTGGCGTTGCTGATCATCGCATGTCCCTGTGCCTTGGGACTTGCGACACCGGTATCGATCATGGTGGGTACGGGTAAAGGGGCGCAGATGGGTGTGCTGATCAAAGATGCGGAGGCACTTGAGACGCTCGAGAAGGTCGATACACTGGTGGTGGACAAGACCGGGACACTTACTGAGGGCAAACCAAGACTTGTCACGGTCGATGTAGTCGGTGAGAGCGATGAGGAGACGATACTGCGGGCAGTGGCATCTCTCGAGCGTGCGAGTGAACATCCTCTGGCACGTGCTATCGTCGAAGGTGCGGCTCGCAGAGGCGTAGATCCTGTCAAAAGCAGCAACTTTCAATCAGTCACCGGTGAGGGGGTGACAGGCGTGGTTGAGGGGAGGCATGTGGCGATAGGCAACAGCAGACTGCTGGAAAGAGAGGGGATCGACACAACACAACTGCGACAAACATCCGAAGTCTATAGAGAAGAGGGACAGACTGTTATGCTTATAGCGATAGACAGAGAGCCTGCCGCTCTCATTGGCGTGACAGACCCTATAAAGGAGAGTACACCTGATGCGATCAAGGCACTGCACAAAGAGGGCATAGAGGTAGTGATGCTCACCGGTGACAACCGTACCATTGCCGAAGCGGTAGCCCGTAAGCTGGGCATAGACCGTGTCGAAGCGGACGTTTCTCCGGGAGACAAAGCAGCGATCGTAAAGCAGCTGCAGCAAAGCGGCAAAAAAGTCGCCATGGCAGGTGACGGGGTCAATGATGCGCCAGCACTTGCTCAGGCGGATGTAGGTATCGCGATGGGTACAGGGAGGGATGTGGCAATGGAGAGTTCCGGCGTAACGCTCATCAAGGGAGATCTTGGCGGTATCGTCAAAGCAATCCGACTCTCCCGCGCCGTGATGGGAAATATCCGACAAAATCTCTTTTTTGCCTTCATCTACAATGCATTGGGCGTACCTGTCGCAGCGGGTGTTCTCTATCCCTTCTTTGGGATACTGCTCTCTCCGGTGATCGCGGCAGCGGCGATGAGTTTCTCCTCGGTTTCAGTCATTAGCAATTCTCTACGCTTAAAGACAAAGGAGATATAGGCGTTAGTGGGGGAAATAGATTATTTCCCCATGCCGCATTTCATCATCGATTTGGCTTTTTCCATCATACCGGTACCACATTTGCTCTGCATCTTGTCTGTACCTTCCTTCATCATCTTTTTACCCTCTTGCATCATCTCTTTGCCTTTACCCATCATGCTGCCTCCACATTTACCCGCACCGCATTTCATCATGGTTTTGGCTTTTTCTTTCATAGCAGCGCCACACTTCATCATCTGTTTGGCTTTGTTCATGCCGCATTTGCCCTCTCCACATTTGCCTTCACCGCATTTCATCATCTGCATCTTTTTGCTTGGTTTGAGCGTGTAGATCCATTCGGCGACCGCTTTTTTCTCAGCGTCACTCATGCTTTTGCCAATAGGCGGCATGAGTCCGAAGCCTTTGATCGCCTTTTTCATGCAGACTGTTTTGCTCTCCTGAGGGTTTGTAATGTAGTCAGTGACAAAGTTGACAAATGCCTCTTTTTCGGGATAGCGCATCTTCGCCATTTGGGCGACTTTGACCATCGGTGGGGCTTTGAGTGATGCCATGGCATCTTTGAACTCGGGTGTTCACGGCCCTTTCATCATGCCCGCAGGCGGTGTGAGCATATGGCACGCGCTGCATTTGGCTTTGAAGATCGCTTCGCCTTCAGCCCCAAAGAGTCCGGTGATCGCACAGAGTGCAAAAAGTAGTGTCAGTTTTTTCATGGTATGATCCTTTGTAGTAATGTGAATGGGGAAAGTATAGCATAGTAATGTGCATGCAGTGTGCACATTCTGTGCACACTACTGCAATAGACTATGCGCATGAGAGTAAGGATGAGACAGAATGAAAATACTACTGATGGAAGATGACCCGGTACTCGGTGAGATCGTGACAGACTATCTGCAGCAATACTACACTACCCATAGGGCTTTTGATGCCAATGAGGCAGGGGAGATGATAGACAAGGGGCATTATGATCTCTTGATCTTTGATATCAATGTACCGGGCAAAAGCGGGATCGCGCTGCTTGAAGAGCTCCGCAGCTTCAACTATACCACTCCGGCGATCATCATCACTGCCTATGAAGATACAGCACATCTCAAAAAGAGTTTTGATGCGGGTGCGCATGACTATATCCGCAAACCTTTTGAGCTTGAGGAGCTCAAATTGCGGATTGAGAAGAGCCGGGCACTCTTTCATATCGAGCCAGAGGAGCCAGTCAGTCTGGGAGGTGATATGCAGTATGACCCTTCCAGACACCAAGTCACAAGCGGTACCCAAAGTTACTCGCTGCGTCCAAAGGAGGCGGAGATACTGGAGTACTTCATCGCGCATCCGGGCAGACTGATCTCCTCAGATGAGCTGGTGCAGAATATCTGGGAGTTTGATGAGATGCCGACCGATGCGACACTGCGCTCCTATATCCGAAAAATCCGTGAGATCATCGGCAAAGAGAAGATCACAACCCAGCGCGGGATGGGATACCGGTATGAATGATCTCGAAAAACGGTCGTTCTACTCCTTTTTGGGGCTCTATATCTTCTCTTCGTTTTTCTTTATCGCGCTTATAGGGTATTGGTACTATGCCGCACAAAAGAGTGCGCTGGAGAATGAGACCTACTATCGGCTGCAGCACAGTGGGGATGTGATCGCGGGGGAGATCATCATGGCGCACATGCAGCATCGACCGCTCAAGTCAAGCTCCGCTCCAAAGGGCATTGAAGTGGCACTTGTCGATACGAAAGGAGCGGTGGTCAAGGGGAAGCCTGCACTGCCCACAACAGCACTGAAACCAGGATACTATCATAAGGACGGATATGCTATCTTGGTCTCGGATGCGCCCAAAGAGCATCTCGGTATCGCCTATGTCGTGACACAGTCCAAAGATCTGGCAGCAGAGCTGGGGGCACTACGCAGCAGTGTATGGAGTGTGCTTGTGCTTGTTTCGATCCTGATCATCCTGGTTGCCTGGGTACTCTCAAAGCTCTTTATGAAGCCTGTGCATCAGCGTGTGGTGCAGATCGAGCGTTTTATTAACGATATTACCCATGAGCTCAATACACCGGTGAGTGCACTCTCGATGGCAACCGATCAGGCACTCAAACGGGGTGAATGTACGACCAAAACGCTCAAAAACATCTCTATCAGTACCCGGCAGCTCTACGATATCTACCGCTCTTTGACCTATCTCAATTTCAACAAAAAGGAGCAGAAGATACATGAGCCGCTCGACCTTGCATCGATCCTTCGCAAAAGCATCGGCTACTATACCCCACTGGCGGAAGTCAAACGTATCGGCTTTGAGACAGAGATAGATGCCTGCAGCTACCCGATCCCCGAAGCACAGGCGACCCTGCTCTTTGGCAATCTGATCGGCAATGCGATCAAGTACTCTCCGCCAAATTCGACGATCAGGATCCGGCTGGATGCGGTAAGTCTGAGTATAGAGGATGAGGGGATCGGGATCGCAGAGGAACTCCAGCAGCAGATCTTCGAAAAATTCCAGAGAGCTACTGCCTACTCCGGGGGCTTCGGCGTAGGGCTAAGTATCGTCAAGAGCATCTGTGATGAGTATGGTATCAAGGTAGCAGTCCTGTCCAAAGAGGGTGAGGGGACACGCTTTGTACTGGAGTTTGAGGGTTAACTCTCTTTCTTGTCGATATAGTCCTGTATGAACTTGCGAACGTCACCATAGACAAAAGAGTCTTTATACCCCTCTATCTTGCCGCCGCTTGCGTTGGGGTGTCCGCCGCCGTTGCCTATCTCGGCAGCCATAGTGGAGACATCGAGTTTGTTGTTGCTGCGCAGTGAGAAGTTGCCTCTGAAATTGACATCCATATAGAAGTCGTAGTCGTCATTTTCAA
>WFYB01000180.1 GCA_015490315.1 Sulfurovum sp.
CCTTTAGAGAACTGCTTGGCAAAGATGTCAATACCATGCTCGAAGAGGCACTGCAGCGCTATTTTGAAGAGGAGCAGCAGAAGCTCATCGAGAAGGGCATCGAAGAGGATGCCTCCATGACCAATCTTGACTATGACGAGTTCTGGGACGGACTGGATATTGGGTAGGTTATAGTAGGTTGCAGATAGCAAGTAGCAGGGAGCAGGGGTGATCAATAGGGTTTACTTTTCAGATATTCTCAATGATGAAATAGGCTATATCTCTTTGTTTGCACAGGGGCAAATCGGACCCATATATCTCATTGAAGCAGAAAAAAGACGCTATCTGCTTAAAACTTGTAGTCCCTCAGAGAGACTTATTATTGAAGCCAAAATGCTTGAAGATATGAGGCAGCACGATATCGCTGTCCCTACAGTACATGATGTATCGCAAAGTTATCTACTCATGACATATATTGAAGAAGAGGAGATGAATGAGCAAAACAGGGAGGTGATGGCAGCAGAAGCTATTGCGGCACTCCACAGTGTCAGCAACGATGCGCGGATGTACGGCTACTGGTATGACACGACGATCGCTTCCTTTACTCAGCACAACGAGCAGACGCAGTACAACTGGGGGCTCTTTTTGGGGCAGATGCGCATCATGCCCATGGCAGAGATCTGTTACAATAGGGGCTATCTGGATCGCGCCACGCTGCAGAGGCTTGAGCGTCTCAGCCGTGATATCTACAAGCTAATCGACATGTCGCAAATCACCCCGTCACTGCTGCACGGTGATTTGTGGAGCGGGAACATCCTGTTCGCACATTACGGAGCGGTACTGATCGACCCTGCGATCTATTTTGGTGACAGAGAGATGGACTTGGCATTTCTGAGGATGTTTGATACCTTTGGTGATACTTTCTGGGAAACCTATGAGCGGATGCATCCGCTAAGCGATGATTTCGAGACGGTCAAAGCGCCGCTCTATCAGCTCTATCCGATCCTTGTGCATATCGCGCTCTACGGAGAGCAGTACCGAGGGCATTTGGAAAAAAACTTAAGGATATTAAAACAATGAAAAAAATCATTCATTTTACAAAAGAGATTGTGATCACCTTGGCGGTACTCTTTGTGCTCATGCTTGTCATCGGTGCGATACGCAAGCCTAAGCTGACCACCGATACGGTACCCGATGTGGCGGTGAGGCTGATTGACGGCAAGCAGTTTCACTACGAGAAGGGCAAACCGCTGATGATCCATTTCTGGGGGACTTGGTGTCATGTCTGTGGTATGGAGGCAGCCAATGTTGATGCGGTCGCCAAGCGCTATCAGGTACTTACAGTCGCCAACAATTCGGGAAGCGACGAAGAGATCCGTCGCTATCTTGAAAAAAAAGGGATCTCCTATCCGGTATACAATGACAAAGATGGCAGATGGAGCCGTGCCTTTCACCTCTCGGCGTTTCCTACTACACTGATCTACGACAGCCACGGCAAGCTCAAGTATACGGATGTAGGCTATACCACTACAGCAGGGCTGCTGGCACGGATGAAAATGGCGGAGTAATAAGGAAAAAAGAGTAAAATACGTAAAATCTATAATCAAGGGCACCTCTAATAACTCCAGATGCTCATAACATTGCCAGCTTTGTTCTAGGCAAGGCACACTTTACAGACCTAGCCGTAGCTAAGTCGAAAAAGTGTAACGCCGCATAGGGCGAAGCTGGCATTGCCCGAAGGGTGGGCTTTGCAGACGCGATCTTTCACAAGATGCTTCCTTCATCTTAGCGTTGGCTAGGACTTGAAAGCCTCTTGCAAAACCTCACATCTGCAAAACCCATTATGAGCGTCTGGGGTTATTAGATGTGCCCTCAAAGGAAAACAATGGAAAATATCCCAAATTGCCCAAAATGCGGTAGCGAATATACCTATGAGGATGGCAGTCTCTATATCTGTCCGGAGTGTGCATACGAGTGGAGCAAAGATGCATCGGCTGAGGATGAATCATCTCTCGTGGTCAAAGATGCCAATGGCAATATCCTGCAAGATGGCGATACAGTCACGGTCATCAAAGATCTTAAAGTCAAAGGAAGCAGCGGCGGTATCAAGGTCGGTACAAAGATAAAGGGTATCCGTCTAGTTGAAGGCAATGACGGTCACAACATCGATTGCAAAGTCCCCGGCGTCGGAGCGATCAAGCTCAAGCAGGAGTTTGTGAAGAAGGCTTAAGCCCTTTTCGCTATTTGCCCAATCCAAAGACATTGGAGAGGGTATTGATATAGTTGAAATAGGCAGCGATCTTGACTGCTTCAAGGATCTCCATCTCGCTCCATCCCATCTCTTTGAGTCTGTCGATATCCTCTTGTGTGGTTTTGTAGCTTTCACTGCCTGCCGCTTTGAGACAGAGTTGAAGCAGGGCTTTCTCCTTTTCGTCTGTATCGATGGCATCAATGCCTTGCAGGGTCTCTTCGACCTCCGCCTCTGTCATGCCGAGCATCTTCGCGATATTTTTATGTACATCGACACACATGGTACAGTTGTTTGCCAGAGAGACAAGCAGGGCGATCCGCTCTTTGGTATTGTAGGGCAAACGGGTCTCTTTGAGAAGGAAGTTTTGTACCATCGTGTCGGTAGCAAAGTAGAG
>WFYB01000181.1 GCA_015490315.1 Sulfurovum sp.
AAGCGTAACGACTTCAAGGGTTTTGGGCTTAGAAGTCGTCAAGATCGAGACTTCCTTTGGAGTAGTTGGTCACATTGCCTTCGAAGAAGTTGGTCTTCTGGTCATTGAACTGCGAGAAGTTATCCACCCATTTGATCGGATGCTCTACATTGTAGAGTCTCTCCAGCCCGACCGCATGCAACCGCTTGTCCGCAAGATACTTGATGTACTGCTCGATGATCTCATCGGTCAGCCCCAGTATCTGTCCTTGTGTGATATACGATCCCCACTGCGTTTCGAGCTTGACCGCAGCTTCAAACATCTCATAGACCTCATCGATCAGTTCAGGGGTAAAGAGCTCCGGACGCTCCTTGCGTGTGGAGTTGATCATATTTTGGAAGATCAGCAGGTGTGTCACTTCATCTCTCTGGATAAAACGGATCATCTGTGCCGATCCGAGCATTTTGTCCGCACGCGCCAGGGTATAAAGATAGGCAAAACCGCTGTAGAAGTAGATCCCCTCGAGGATCTGGTTGGCGAACATCGCTTTGACGATATTTTGATCTGTCGGATTTTCCGAGAGTTCATCATAGACCTTGGCGATGGCATCATTCTTGGACTTGAGCATCATATCTCTGCGCCAAAGCTCATAGATCTCTTCGGTATTGGTCGAGATGGAGTCTACCATCACCGCATAGCTTTGAGAGTGCAGCGCCTCTTCAAATGCCTGGCGCACCAGGATCAGGTTGACCTCCGGCGCAGTGATAAAAGGATTCATATTGTCGATGATATTATTCGTCTGCAGCGAATCCATGAAGATCAGCTGTGCCAGCACCTTGTCGTATGCCTGTTTCTCCGCGGGTGTGAGGTTTTTGTAGTCGTTGACATCCCTTGTCATATCGACCTCTTTGGGGAACCATGTATTGTTGAGCATCATCTCCCAAAGGTTGTATGCCCACTGGTATTTGATATCATTGAGTTCGAAGATACCTGTCGGATTCCCCCCAAATATACGGCGTTCGTTCGTTTTCTCTTCCGATTCGGGGTTGTATATCTTTTTACGTTCCATTTTGATCCCTCTATAAACATTTTGTCGCTAAATTTAAAATACATTATACACATTAAGACTTATTTTTAGCTACAATTGACGCATGAAAAAGATCGAAGCGCAGAAGCTCAAAAAGCTCATGGATGATATCTACTATCGACCCTTTGCCAATGTCGTACACTTCAGTGATGAAGATATCGGACTCTCTACCGAACTTGCTCACTATTGCACCCAAAAAGAGTACAGCTACCAGCTCAATACACCCGATGAGGCATTTGCCGCCGAAGCCAAAGCAGCCTTTGAGGAACTCCCCTCCGCCAAGGCATTCAAAATGCCCCTCAGCCGCCCCAAGTTCCGTATCGCCGGCAAAGAGTATGAGTACTTTATCCTGACACTCGAGATCGATGCCTCTGAGCGCACTCCCTTTTTGAGAAAAGCGCACGATATCATCAGAAGCCACGGCAAAATCGTGATATTTATCCCCAAAGGCAACCGTACACTCCAGGATCAGTGGATCGCCGATCTCGAAGAGACACTCTTTGTCGCTACCAGCGTACTCGAGGGCATCTTCGACCACTACGACATCATCCTCTCCACCAAAATGCACGGATGGGGGGAGAGCCGTTAAATAAACGACAACTGCTTGTCGTTTATAGGCTCGCACGGCGATCGGTATATGCGAACACCGTGAGCATCCGATACGCCCGGAGAAACCAAAACAAAAATCACAAACTGCTTTGTGTTGTCCGCCCCGCACGGCGATGCACATATGTGAGTGAAACGAACATAGCATACGCCCGAGAAATCAAGGATTAAGGACTAAGGTTTAAGGGGTCGGTGTAGCATTTTTTATGTATCTTAGCTCTCAAGCCTTAAGCCTTAAGCCTTAAGCCTTAAACCTTAATCCTCCATTCAGAAGAAACGAGGCGGCTCTTCACGGATATAAATTTAAAGGAGTATCCACGGACAGAGATGTCCGAGCATGAAATAGTGTGAAAAGCCACCCGGAAAGACGCAGAGGTATAAGGGAGGAAGGGGAAACCTCTTTGTCTTTCTCATTCACAGTATAGCTCTCTTTTGTGTACTGATTGTGAACTCTCAAACTACACGCGGATTTTACATAACTTACGATACGCTATACTACATAAAGGACAGATCCAATAATTCTAAAAGGGAATAGCGATGATCAACGGCTCTTACTATACTCAGGTGACCATTATCGGCGGCGGGATCATCGGTGCGGCACTGCTCTTTATGCTCTCACGCTACAGCGATATCGAATCGGTCACCCTCTTCGAGAAATATGACAAACCCGCCTCACTCAACTCCTCAGCCAAAGCCAACTCGCAGACGCTGCATATCGGCGATATAGAAACCAATTACGATCTACCAAAATCCCAAAAGGTCTCCGCATCCTCCTCTATGGTTGCCAACTTCATTACCCATTTTGGCTATGAAGGAACCGTTGGCTTTCGCGGTACCAAAATGGTGCTTGCCGTCGGCAGCGAAGAGATAGAGCGGCTGCGGGAGCGCCATGAGCGTTTCCAAGCCCTCTTCCCCTATCTTGAGCTCTGGGATGCCCAGACCCTCAGCGAGATTGAACCGCTACTGATGAAAGAGCGCAAAGAGCCTGTGCTCGCACTGGGTGCCAAAGATCGCATCACGACCGTTGATTACGGCAGGCTCTCTGAGACCTTTATCGATCTTGCAGCCAAAGAGAAGTGCAGCGTCGACCTCAACTTCAACACCGAAGTGACCGCCATCTCCAAAAAATGGGGCAAATACCTCATCCATACTAACCGGGGAGAGTTCCTCAGCGATATGGTGATCGTCAATGCCGGTGCCCACTCCCTGCTGCTGGCACACGAGATGGGCTATGGGAGACACTATGCGATGCTGCCTATCGGGGGCAGCTTCTACTTTGCAGACCGAGCGCTGCTGGACAGCAAGGTCTACACCATGCAAAACCCCAAGCTTCCCTTCGCCGTAGTGCATGCCGATCCTGACCTGACTGCAGACTGGAAGAGTCGTTTTGGACCTACTGCCTTTGCCATGCCAAAGCTCGAACGCTACCATGACATAGAGATCCGAAACCTCTTTGAGATGCTCAGCCTCGATCGCAGTGTACTTGAGGTTTATATGGATCTGATGAAGGATGAGGAGATACGTGAGTATATCCTGCGCAACTTCGCACATGAGCTCCCAGGTATTGGCAGCAGCTACTTCATCAAAGAGGCACAAAAGATCATCCCCTCCCTGCGAAGCGATGATATCTACTATGCTCAAGGCTACGGCGGTATGCGCCCGCAGATCATAGACAAAAAGAGCAAGCGTCTGCTGCTGGGAGAAGCGAAGATAGACAGCGGTGAGGGAATCATCTTCAACATGACCCCAAGTCCCGGTGCCTCCAGCTGTCTGGGCAATGCCTTTGAAGATACCAAACGTATCTGCAAGCGCCTTGGCAAAACACTCTACAAACAGAAGATTAAAAAGGAGTTATGCGATGAAAAAGAATATTGTTACCTTAGTCGATCACAATAGCGGCAAAACCTATGAATACCCTGTACTTGAAGGCACGCGCGGTCCCTCGGTGATCGATATCCGAAACCTCTTTAAGGATACCGGGATGTTCACCTACGATCCGGGCTACACCTCCACTGCCAGTTGTGAGTCCAAGATTACCTTTATAGACGGTGCTAAAGGGGAGCTGCGCTACCGCGGCATCCCCATCGAAGAGCTTGCGACCAAGCACTCCTATCTCGATACCTGCTATCTCCTGCTCAACGGTACGCTGCCTGATCATGTCGAGCACAAAGCGTTCGATCTGGAGCTGAGGCACCGTGCCTTTTTGCACGAAGGACTGCACAACCTTTTCAAGGCATTCCCTGACAATGCCCACCCCATGGCGACCCTCTCGGCAGCCGTCACGGCACTGGCATCGTTCTACCATGAACATCTCGAGATGGAGAATGAAGCGGAGTTCAAGGAGATGGCGCACCGCCTCATCGCCAAGATGCCTACCCTCGCCGCCTTTGCCTACCGCCACTCACTGGGTATCCCCTTTATCCAGCCCGATATCGATCTGAGCTTTACCAAAAACTTTCTGACGATGATGCGCGCCTATCCCGGCGGCAAGATGCACCTAAGCATGCTCGGTCACGAAGAGATCAAAGAGATAGAGGTACGCGCCCTTGATACGATCTTTACCCTCCATGCCGACCACGAACAAAACGCCTCCACCACTGTCGTGCGCGGGGTCGCCTCGACCGGTGCACACCCCTATGTCGCGATCAGCTCGGGTATCGCCGCGCTTTGGGGACGTGCGCACGGCGGAGCCAATGAGTCTGTCATCGCACAGCTTGAAATGATCGGCTCGGTGGAGAATGTCGATGCCTTCATAGAGCGTGCCAAAGATCCCGATGATAATTTCCGCCTGATGGGCTTTGGGCACCGCGTCTACAAAAACTTCGATCCTAGAGCACGCATCCTCAAAGAGCTTCAAGATGAACTGCGTATAGAGCTTGGGCTTGACAGCGAACTGATGGCAATCGCCAGAAAGATCGAAGAGACGGCACTGAGTGATGAGTACTTCATCTCACGCAACCTCTACCCCAACATCGATTTCTACACCGGCATCATCCTCACCGCACTCAAGATACCCAAGTCGATGTTCACCCCTATCTTTGTCATCGGACGCACCGTAGGATGGCTGAGCCAATGGATCGAGTTCAAACAAGACCCCACCTCCAAAATCGCCAGACCGAGACAGCTCTACACAGGCGAATAAATTTCCGTAGGTGTTGTGCACCATAGGCACTTCCTTTGGTCGCCCTCACAACACCAAAAATATGATTTATAATCAAAACTTTCATTTCATTATAAACTTCAAGGTGTTGTCATGGGACAACACCCTACAAAACACCCAAAAACAGACACCAAAATAAGCCGTTTTTGAGTTAAAGTAAGATTTTTGGTTGCTATTTAGCCCGTTTTTCTAAATAATCAACGATTAATTTCTTCTTCATTTCAATGCCGATTCCACGATGAATTTTTAGCAGCATTTTCATCGGAGAAAAGAGACCGCCATCTAATGCATTGGTTGTA
>WFYB01000182.1 GCA_015490315.1 Sulfurovum sp.
CGTGATGTCTGCTTGGCATACATCTCCAAAATATCGATCAGTCCGAAACGTATCAGTGCACGTGCCTGCGTCTCATAGGCATCTTCGCTAAACCCTGCCCCCTCAAACGCTTCCAAAACATGCCCGAAATTGACATCGTAGGTGATATCATCCTTCCCAAATGAAGCCTTCATATCCAGAGCATCGTCAAAAAGGGGAAAGGTCTCATGCTCTCGATAGACACGGATTGAAAAATCGTTCCGGACATACTTCTCCCCATAATCGAAAGTGACAAAATCGCACCTCTCTACACCCTCTGCCATCGCCTTGGCAAACGATTCATACCCTACAGAGATCTCTCCGGTATGCTGACGGTGCCTCCCAGCCCATTGCAACAATGTCACAGGTGCCTCTTGCCAAACGATCTTATGATCATCTACCATTGCCATCTTTTGGTCTTTGATCAATTCACAGGGGAAAGCATCGAAGATCTCATTGGCAACAAAAAAAGCATAGGGCACCTTGACCTCCGAAATATCCTCAAAATGGGTGATCTCTATATCATCTCCAAAGCGCTCTTTGATATAAGCCCGCTGAGCCTCGCGTACCTGTGGCTGACGCTCAACGATCCCAAACTTCAATGTCGAAACCAGCGAAGGGTCACATGTATAGAGCCATTGGATCATATCACAGATCAAATACCCTTGATGCGCACCGATCTCAATAAGCCACCCTTCACGCTCAGCTCTGCCTTCTTTGAGCATCTTATAATAATGATTGGCAATGCTCGCACCGAAAAATCTGCTGGTGCTCACCGCTGTATAGAAATCACCGCTTTTGCCTATCGCTTTAAAGTGTCGATAGTATCCCTCCTCACCATAGAGCCACTCGTTCATATAGTCACTAAATCGCATCATACACCTTTGCATAGAGCCCCAAAAGCTCTATTTGCTTGTCATACTGATAGATTTCTCTGTCAAGTCTCTTGATCTGTAGCGAGTGATACATCATCTGTGCATCATATTTTGTCTTCTCTCCCGCCTTAGCCAGATTTTTTGTTACTCTGTAAAGATTGCGGTAGAGTCTTTCATTCTTTTTTGCCAAAGCGATTTTTTGATCGATAACGTTCACTCTTTTTCGTACCGCTTGATACGCCCTTTCAATATTCTTTTTGCGCTCTATCACTTCAGTCTCCGCTTTGAGTACTGCCACTTTGCTTGCTTCCACATCGGCAAACATATTGATATCCAGAGGCATAGAGAGTGTAAATCCGTAGGTTCTGTATTTCTCTTTCAGGCCTGATGAACTTCGGGCAAAGAGCGGATTGATATCCTCATCGGTATAGCGTGCATGAACAGAGAGCGTAGGCAGATACTTTGCCCAGGTTATTTTGGCATTGTATCGCTCCTGCTTGGCTTTGAGTCTGTCTCGTTCAAGCTCCAGATTTCTCTGGGTATAGACCTTTTTCGAGATCAGTTTCAAGCTGGGAAGTTTCAATCTGTAGGGATCTTTGTCGCTGAGGATAGAGAAGTTCTCCTCAAGTTGTGCCAGATTTGCCTGCAGCTCCAACAATGAAGCCTCATCCTGATTCTTTTTCAAGAGTGCCTGATCGAGAAAACTGCTGTCAAGCAGACCTGCCCGGTAGCTCTCCTTCTTTTGTTTGATATCGATCGCATCGTTTTTTATCAGCAGTTTTAGCTTTGCTATCTCAAGCTTGCTCTTTTTGATCTGAAACAGCAGTTTGACCGCTTTTGTGATGAGCTCTCTCTTTTTGAGCTTGATCTGTGCCTCATTGGTGCCTCGAAGCGCCTGGGCATACTTGATCGCATAGTAGATACCCCCTGATCTAAATATTGGCTGATCGATACTCACACTAAAGCTGCCCGTCTTAACCGTCTTACTGCCAAACTGCTCAGAATAATCTCTGCTATAACGAAGCATGATAGGATTGATCCAGCTCTTTTGCAGCTTGTCACTCTGTGCAGTGTTATTTCTAAAATCATAGTCAAATAGAAGATTTTGATTGTCAGAGAGTATATCGGCAAGTGCATCGGCATTGGCTGCCGATCCCGTCAGCATGAGCACGAGAGCACAAGAGCCACAAAGGTGACCGACAGACTTTCTGATCTTTTGTGTCATTGCGCTTCTACTCTTGCCAGTGCCGCTTCAAAGCGCTTGAAGCCCTCATCGATCTCCGCTTTGCTGATCGTCAGACTCGGCAGGAAACGTACTGTATTACGTCCCGCCTTGAGTACGATAAGACGCTCTGCCATACTCTCTTTGAGAACGGCTGATTGTATCTGCGGACTCTTGGCACGCAATCCGCGCATCAACCCCAGCCCTACCTCTTTTTCAAAGAGATCGTCACAGCTTGCAGCAATCTCCTGCAGCTTCTTCTCAAAGTAGAGATGCGTCTGTGCCAATGCACCACTCACATAGAGCTCTTCGAGGATATCCAGCACTGCCAAGCCTGCACGGGTACTCAGGTAGTTACCGCCAAAGGTACTGCCGTGATCTCCCGCTTTGAGAACCTCTTTGTGTCGTGTCATCACCGCACCGATAGGCACACCGCCGCCAAGCCCCTTGGCAAGTGTGATGATATCAGGCTCGATCTCATAGAGGTTGGAGGCGAGGAACTCTCCGGTCCGATAGACACCAGTTTGCACCTCATCGACGATGAGCAGCACACCCGCTTTTTTCAAATGCTTTGCAAGTGCCTGTATCTCTGCCTTGTCAAAGGGCTGCACACCGCCCTCACCCTGCACCAGCTCTATCAGTACCGCCACGGTCTCATCATCGATCGCTCTGTAGACATCATCAATACTCTTCTCATAGCTAAATCCGTCAGGATAGGGAGAGAAGTGCGGCGTATGGAAGCTCTCCTGTCCGGTCGCCTTCACTGTCGTGATCGTACGTCCGTGAAAGGAGTGTTCAAGCGTGATCACTTTGTAGCGTTTGTTCTCAAAATGTGTTTCTCCATACTTTCTTGCGATCTTGATCGCACCCTCATTTGCCTCCGCACCGCTGTTGGCAAAGAAGACTCCCATATCATAGCCGCTTAGCTTGACGATACGTTCTGCCAGCTTTGCCTGCGGCTCGATCACCTGAAGATTTGAGATATGGATGATCTTTCGCGCCTGATCACAGATCGCATCTGCAAGTACCGGGTTGGCATGCCCTACCGAATTGACCCCGATACCCGAAGCGAAATCGATATAGTCTCTCCCCTGGTCATCAAAAAGTGTCGAGCCTTTGCCCTCTACAAAATTTGTGTAATCCCGTGCATAGGTTTGCAGTACATATTGTTTGTCTTGTGCTTCCAGTGTCATCTTAATTCTCCATTTTTCTGATCGTTACTTTGACTTCCTGATAACAGGCATTCTCTCCCTCGTCACTCAAGATTGCGGGAGTAAGGTAGTTGACTCCTACGGTGTTGTTGGTCACCACGGCGCAGTTGGGTCGGATATCTTCACTCAGATGGACCCTGAATGTGTGTTCGCCGTGCTCTGAGGAGAGGAGTACCGTTTCACCCTCTTCATACCCCGTATCAGGATGCAGCCCCACCCTGTCATCACGCACGAACTGTGTATTGAGTGATTTGGCGGACTTGGGTGAGAGTAGCCAGAAAGTTTCGTCCTTGGGTTTATTCTTGCTTACTTTTCTGTACTTTCTAAAGCGCTTGGTATTGATAAAGTCATCGTCATAGTCGTCGATGAACTCAAATTCATCATCTCCGTCTTCACCAAATCCCTCTTCGTAGGGTAAAGACTCGCAAGCAGGCGAACGGAAGCATCCATCCTCCTGTTCACACTGATCAAGCCAAAGCTGGATATACTCCTGCTCCTCTTTGAGCCCCGAAAATCCGAATGCGTCAAAAAGGTACTTGGTAAAATCATACTCACTGATACCAAAAGGGCTCTCTATGATTTTGTTCATCTTTTCAACATACTGGTGCCCGTAGCTTAGACGAACATCCTCTTTTTCGAAAAAGTTTTTTGCAGGGATGACGATATCCGCCAAAGCGGAGGTCTCATTCTCATAAAGCCCAAAATAGATCAGATTCTCTACTCCTTCAAGCTCTTTGCGCACACGGTTACTGTCGGGCATCGAAGCAGCAGGGTTGCCTCCCTGTACCAGTACTGTTTCAAACTGAGAAAAAGGGGTCGTCGCTTTTGGTACACGCTTTACCTTGACATCAAAAGGATCTTCAAATCCCATACGCGAATTGCCAAGATAGTGTACCCCGCACCCCTCTTTGCCAAAGAGCCCCAAGACCGCAGCCAGTGAGTCGATCGCATGAAGGGTATAGGAGCCTGTGGTGTACTTCTGCACCCCTGCCCCTACAAGAAATACCGTTTTCTTGCCACGGATATACTCCAATACCCTGCCCATCTCGCCAAGATCGGTACCGATATGCTCCAGTATCGCCTTGATCCTGTGTTCGCGGGTATAGTCATAAAAGTCCTCAAACTCAGGGGCGAACTCCTCCAGCCAGGCATCATCCTGCCCATCCTCCATAAAGACAAATCGTGCCAGCATAATAGCGATATAATAATCCATACGCGGCTCGATCTGCATATGAAAATCTGCCTTTTTGGCAATGGCTGTTTTGATGGGGTCTATCACAACCAGATTTTTCCCCTCGATGAACGGCATCAAGTGGGAGTTGGTCACCGTGATGTTCCGTCCCCAGACAACGATCGTCTCCGCTTTTTCGATCTGCTCCAGAGGCAGTGTCCGGTTGATACCGCGCCCCATTTTGATCCCTGCATCACCTGCCCCATCGCAGAGGCTTCCCGATGTCAAAGTACCGTTAACTCTTTCAATAAAAAGATTGGTGATATCCTGCATGACCCCGAGATTGCCCGAACCTCTCCATAGCAGAGAATAGGAAGAGGACTTGAAGGCATCGGCCACCGCCTCCATCGCCTCTTCCATACTTACCTCTTTGCCCTTGATACGCGGTTTTTCAATGCGCTGGGCTTCATGCATATATTTATTCAACAACGCACAGAGTGCCCCGTTGCCTGCGGGATGCGAAGCATCCCCCTTCATCTTGGGATAGGCTGCCTTGTCTGTGATAATGCGGCACGCATCATAGCAGTCCAGTCCGCATGCTGTATGGATAGTATCACTCATTTGATCTCCACTTTGATTAATCTTGAAAAGAGCTCAGGACTCTTGGGCAGATAAATCTCTGCACGGTACGACGAGATATACTTCTCGTCTGCCACTTTCCACAATTTGTCTATTTTATATGGCGTCTCTTTGCCGTCAAGATAGATACGTTTCTTCTCTATATCGGTTATCTCTTCGGGCTCCAGATAGAGTACAAGCTTGGCACGGTTCAGGTCATCCACCTTTGCCAGCGGTGTACCCGGTGCTACAAAATCGCCTTGACGCACAAGCAGCGCATAGAGATAGCTGCCGTCAAGTCGGATCGACTTTTTTGAGAGCATATCTTTAAGCTGTGCAATCTTGTACTCCATATCAAGCATCTGCTTTTTCAGGCTTACGATCTTTTCGCGTGTTGCAAGATATTGTCTCTTTGCCGAAGCATAACTGTTGTAAGCACTGTCCTTTTGGCTTTTGGAGGCTGTCGAGAGCCCTTTGATACGCATATACGCGGCACGCAGGCGTTGCATACTCTCCTTGAGACTTTTGGCACTCTCCTGGTTGATCTCCAGCATCTCTTTGAGCAGTGCAAGACTCTTTTGGCTGTTGGATAGATTGACCTTGTCTATCTCATCATCGATATGAACGATACGTCCACCATGCACCTCACGCCCCTCTGCACTCAGATTGGCATCGACCACCTCTCCGCTCACTGCAGCCTTGAGCGTTACACGATCAAAAGGCTCTGCTTTGGCATAGTGCACCTGTGCCAAAAGAACAATAGGCATGATGATCAAAATAATATACTTCATTGGTTTTCTTTTTTGATTGATTATAGCGAAATCGCGTTAAAAAATGGAGGGTAGGAGCGACGATAAGTTATATTCACTTATCGCTGTTGCTTCGTATATTTCCTTGTTGGTACAGTTTTGGGTACAAGTTGCTTGTAATTAATTGTGCATAAT
>WFYB01000183.1 GCA_015490315.1 Sulfurovum sp.
AATGTGTAATCTGCCAGTACGATCTCACTGTGTTTTGGTGTGGTGTAGCGAGAGAAGACCACATAGCGGTTGATCCAGGAGATATCCGGGTATTTCAGCAGGGCATTGATGTCATAGATGGCTTTGTGTGCCAAGAACGGTGTCTTGGCTCTATTGGGAATTGCATAGCTTTTTTTAAATATCTCTGTGTTGTCTGATACTTTGATAAGACGAATCAGCAGTTTGCTTCCTGTTCCCTGCGTCAATGCATATTTGAGCACATATTCACTGTTTTTCAGGTTAGGCAGCAGATAGTTTGATGTGATATCTCCCTTCCGATAGGTCTCATCTGCGAGGAAATGTCCTGATATCTTCAAGTCCGAGAGCAGGATCTTGAAAAATGTGTCGTTCTTTTCCACTGAACCGTCTACCAGTGCAATACGTGTACGCTGCTCCACATCTTTTTCTATTTTGAGGGTCGCATCTACAGCGAGAAGTGTTTGTATGCCAAGCGACAAAAAGATCAATACTGTAAAAAATTGTTTCAAGTGTGTTCCTTTGATAGCGATCTCATACAATCGTTTTATTCAGTATTATATCAAGGCTGTGTTAAAGCTCCATTAATTAATATGAACTCCCATACGAAGCTATTTCGTCTGTTTCAGATCAAAGAAACTCTCTCGTTTCCGCTGCAGCATCTCTGCACTTTCTCTGCCTGTTCCCTGTCCGATCCCTTCCATAGCCAAACGAAGGTCGGAGGGGCTTGTTGCATTTTTGAGTGCTTCTTCCTGAGAGATTCTGCCCTTCTTGTAGAGTGCAAGCAGTGACTGATCAAAAGATTGGGATCCGTATATCTCTCTGCCTTTTTCTATCGCTTCAAGAATCTCATCATCCCTGTTGTCCGCTATCAGTTCAGAGATGCGCTTCGTTTTTCGCATCACCTCTACAGCAGGGATCTGTCTGCCGTCTGTCGTTTTGACCAGCCGTTGAGAAACGATCCCCTCAAGCACAAACGAGAGTGTCATACGTACACGGCTCTGCTCCTCTTTCGGGAACATCCCCAAAATCCTGCTGATGGTCTCTTTGGCATCGAGTGTATGCAGTGTAGAAAAGACAAGATGTCCAGTATTGGCAGCATGCAGTGCGATCTGCATCGTCTCCAGGTCTCTGAGCTCTCCGATAAAGATCACATCGATATCTTCTCTCATCGCTGCACGAAGTGCATTGGCAAAAGATTCGGTATTGGTACCTACGGCACGCTGGGAGACAAGGCATTGGTCATTGCGGTGAATAAACTCTACCGGATCTTCGATACTGATGATATGTTTACGGCGCAGTTTGTTTATCCTGTCCAAAATCGCCGCCATCGTTGTCGACTTACCTGCACCCGTCACGCCGGTAATCAGGACAAGTCCGTGACTCAAATCAGCCAGCTCATTGACTACCGCAGGCAACTCCAATGCTTCAACTGAGCGAATCTCAGGAGGAATGGCACGCATCACAACACTCAGACCATCTACCTGATAGAAAAAATTGACACGAAATCTGTGCCGCTCATCAAGTGTGTAGGAGCAATCGAGCTCCTTCTTTTCTGCCAGATCATGATACTGAGGCGTTGTCAAAATTTCTCTGGCAATGCCCACAATATCATCGTTGCTCATCGTCTCTTCACTAATAACTTCAAGCTCACCGTTGATACGGATATGCACTTTCCCGCCTGCCTGCAAATGAATATCACTGCCGCCTTTTTCGATTAGCTGATACAAAAATGTTTTGAGTCTCTCTTCCATTCTTTTTCCTCTTGATGATACTCTATATAGTTATTGTATCATAATCGAAAAATATGCTACAATTTATCTATATCTATCAAGGAGCGAATCATGAATGATATTGTCATAGCGTTGGCAAAAGCTGCCATACTGGTCGCCTTGAACCAGCCTGTCTCTTTCGACCTTGAAGCTGCACTTCAGAAATATCCGCAACTCAAAGAGTCCGGAGCGGCATTTGTGACCATCAACAAACGTCCCAATGACCAGCTCAGAGGCTGTATAGGTTCCCTGCAGGCATACCGCCCGCTCTACAAAGACATCATCGCAAATGCGCAGGCGGCAGCACTGCAGGATCCCAGATTTCCGCCGCTGACACCTGAGGAGCTCAAAGATATCAAAATAGAAGTTTCGATCCTCTCCGAGCCAAAATCGCTTACATATACAGACAAAGAGGATCTTCGTACAAAAATTACCCCATATAAAGACGGGGTCGTACTCAAACTTGGTTCACACCAGGCAACCTATCTCCCACAAGTGTGGGAGCAACTGCCGGATTTTGATCTCTTTTTTGCATCACTCTGCCAAAAAGCAGGGCTTGATGCCAACTGTCTGGACCAACACCCCGAGATACAAGTCTATCACGTGACCAAATATGAAGAGGAGTAGTGCTACTCCGTAGCGATAAACTCTACTTCTATCTCGTAGGGGCGTGTCCCCTTGTGGGCACCGAAGCCAAAACGCTGCAGCTGTTTCAGATAAGCGACCAATCCGCTGTTGAAAGCCTCATTGTTGGAGGCAGAAAGCACTTTAAATTCAAAATAGCCGCTTGGCGCTATCCTAAGCCAGACTTTTGCCTTTTCTCCTGCATAGTCACTCTGTGCAGGCCACCCTTTGAGCTTCTCTTCCACTTTGGCAAAATAGGCATTTTCTATACCACTGTCACTGCTCTTTTGTATTTTGAGTGAACTGCTGATACGTTGACTGGCACTCATCGGCTTCTCGGTAACTTTGATCAGATCACTTTTCCTCTCGGTAGTAACCGGCTTCTCTGTCACCTCTATCATACTCTTTTTGTGTGGCTTGACATTGGCAAAAAGATTGGAGAGTTTTTCTTTTTTTGGACGTGTACGGTTGTGATCCTCTTTTTTGATCCTCTTTTTGACCGCTTTCTTTTTGATGTGCTCTTTTTTGACAAGCTTTTTAGATCTTTTTTTATGCTTGGGTTTCTGTTTGATTTTGGGTTTGATTTTAGGTTTTCGTATCGAGGTTGTTTTTTTGGGTTTGGCAGCCTTTTGGGGTGCAGAAAGGGCGACCTGGATACGGTGTTCATCCTTTTTGACAAAATGTTTGCTTTTATCATTGCTGCGCTTGTTGAAGTAGATCAGCAAAAGACCTATGATCACAACATATATGGCGATCGCCCAGGCACCCCAGATCAGTTTGAACGGATTGTCTTTGATCATAGTGTTATAAGAGAGACCTTCTCAAAACCGGCCGCTTTGACACTCTTGAGCAGATAGATCACATCTTTATATTTCAGACGTTCATCTGCTCGTATATAGACATCAGAATTTTTGTCATACTTGGCTGATTGATTGACGAAATCATCTGCAAAGGTATCAAGCGTATACTTCTCTTTGCCAAGATAAATCTTCTGGTTTTTGTCCATACGTATAGTCAATGTCTTTGGCTTCTCTACTTTGACTGTTTTGGAGCCCTGAGG
>WFYB01000184.1 GCA_015490315.1 Sulfurovum sp.
AAAGACCAGATAGAACTCGATACCGAGCAAAATCGCCATCAGCGGTAGTATGAACATCAAGTGGTTTTTAATGAACTTCATAGACACCCTTGCTTTCGATGATAAAATGTCGATACGGCAACGAGAAGATCGTCGGTATCTTGTGCGTTACAACCAATACAGTGGTCTCAAGCTGCTGACAGGCATTCTCCATTAGATCCCAGATGACATTGGAGGAGTAGTCATCGAGGTTCCCCGTCGGTTCGTCTGCAAGTATCACTACCGGGTTTTTTGAGAGTGCCCTGGCGACACCTACCCGCTGCTGTTCACCACCGCTGAGCTCTACAGGATATTTGTCCGCATGCTCTGAGAGCTTGACATGCTTGAGCAGTCTTTGAGCCTGGGTATTTTGCACATCTGTCGAATAGCCGGCGATCATCAGCGGCAGTACGACATTCTTGGCAACTGTCCACTCATTGACCAGCTTATAGTCCTGGAAGATGATCCCCATATGGGTTCTGAGCTCCTGAAGCTTGCTCTGTCTGGCGTTTGCCAGATCAAGTCCCCCGACGACAAGTGATCCCTCTGTAGGCTTGAGTGCGCCATAGAGTGCTTTGAGCAGTGTCGATTTTCCCGATCCGCTTGGACCGGTGATAAATACAAACTCCCCTTTTTTGATGCTGAAGTTCGCATTTTTGATGATCTCTTTTCGCCCCTCATCATAGGCAAGCGTCAAGTTGCTGGCATGGATCACGTTTGACATTCTACTCTCCCGTAGTGCGCCTTTGCGCTGTGTTAGTGGGTCAGATACTCCACGATCTTTTGATGTGCAAGATGGTTGACTCTGGTCTTGACCGGTCTTGAGACAAAATAGCGGGATTGCTCTTTTCCTACCAAAATATACTTATGCTCCGGTCGGTCAAAACTGCCAAAAGCACATTTGACAAGCATCGCATCATCACCTATTTTGTATACCCGTTCAAAGTGTACAAAATAGCCGTAAAAGACCACAGGTTTCTTGGGAAGCTTCTGCTCCTGTCCTTCTCTATATTTTACAATATTAAAATTAAAGTCAAGCCTCTCTTTTTTCTCTTCCGACTCCTCTTTGCATGTCACATAGACATCATAAATGTCTTTCTCCATCTTGAGCCATCGCGCCTCATATTTGCTGGTCACTTCGAGTGCTTCATTTTTACGCACTTCCACTTCGACCTTCGGCAGGGCAAAAAAGGTTTCCAGCGCATACCAGAAGTAGTTGTTACTGTCTGTTCTGAGTTCCAGTCTCCCCCCTGCTTTGAGTGTACGTATCGACTCTTCCAAAAAAGCTTGGCTAATGACCCGACGATGGGGTTTTTTGTCCCACGGTACAGGAAAATGCACATAGATCTTCTCAAGCAGATTGGAAGGGAGCATCTCCAAAAAAAGCCTCGCATCATAATTGACCACCCAGATATTATCAATGCCAAGCAGATCGATCTGCTTGAGTACCTGCTGTGCCGAAGGGGTATGAATCTCTAGTCCTATAAAAAGCGTATCGGGATGCTTTTGTGCCTGATAGAGCAGATGACGCCCTGAACCAAATCCCACCTCTACACAGACCTTCTCTTTGGGGAAGGTGATCTCCTCAAAATCCTCTATCTTCTTTTCATACGCAGAGGCATATGCAGATTTGCCTGGATGTATCGTAATATTTGAACTGAGTATCTCCAGTTTGAGCTCATTTGCAGTACGTTCTATCGCCTCTTTAAGCAGATTGACCTTAAGCGGTCTGGTGACTTTGTCATATTTGATCAGATAGGCATCACTCTCTGGTTTGAGATGGAGCAAAAACTCCTCTCCTTCCAGCACCACCCCATAGAGTTCATCCTCTCCGCTAAGAGGTTTGGCTCTAAATGTCAGGATCTCGCTCTTTGGCAAGAGCTTCTCAATCTTCTCTTTGTCAAAAGGTTTTACTTTGATATGTGGCATAGACTATCAGTACTTTACAGTGAGATTTTGGCAACTGGGCTTGGCTTTGCAGTAATACCGTCATAACTTTTGGCGATGATACGGTAGGCATAGCTTCTGCCAGGATGCACATAGCTGTCAATATACTCTGCCATCAGCTGTCCCTCTACCTGAGCGACATAACGCCACGGACCGCCATTGACTGAGCGCTCTATGACATAGCGGTTGACTGCCGGATAGCTGTGGGGGCGCCAGAGCACTTTGACCGTATCGGGCGCTACCTTGTATGCCTGCACAAAAGAGACAGGGGCAAAAGGCGGTCTGGTCTTGACATAGAGCAGTTTGCCATGACGTGACTCTCTCCCAAACGAGAAAGTCGTAAAGGTATAGATATATTTGGTATTAGGTTTGACATGCGTATCGACAAAATGCGTCGCATAGCGATTGCCTACTGTACCGATCTTTTTAAGGCTTTGTCTACCCTGTGAAGGCACACCTCTATAGACATTGATACCGTGAATACTTGGGTTTTTGATCTTTTGCCACTCAAATCCTACCGAATTCATCAATGGCAGTGCCTTGACCTCTTTGATGCTCTCAAGAGTAGGATCAACATCGTAGATCAACATCCCTTTGATCGCACTGCCGCAGTTAGTCAGCAAAAGTGAAGCGCTTGCCAAGAGTATCAGGATTGATCGTTTCATCAAGTTGCCTTTGGTCAAAATATTTGCTCATATACCCCTGCATATCATCAAAAAGCGGGGCAGTAAACTCTATCCTCTTCCCGCTATAGGGATGAATCAGATAGAGCAGATATGCATGCAGATAAACTCTTGGGATTTTATCTCTTTTGCTCTTAAATCCGTATAAAGTATCTCCAAGGATATGCCGCCCAAGCGTGTTGAGGTGTACACGTATCTGATGGGTACGCCCGGTATAGAGCTTCGCAGCGATCAACTCCGTATTATGCTCCGTAGCCAAAAGCTTGGCAAAGGCTGTTTTGGCCCTCTTGCCGTGCGGTACCACATCCATCTTGAGGCGATTATTTGGGTTGCGCCCTATGGGCTTATCAACAACGGTATCCTCTTTGATCGGATGGTCTATGAGGGCTAGATAGTAGCGCCCCATGCTCTTATCCTGCAACTGCGCGCTGAGCTTCTCGTGTGCTTCATTGCTCTTGGCAACCACCAGTGCTCCGGTCGTCTCTTTGTCGATGCGATGCACAATACCGTGACGCTCCTCTCCACTGATGGTAGAGAGCGAAATGCCCTTTTGCACCAGCCAATCCACCAGCGTCGCCTCCTTGACCGAAGGTGCCGGATGTACCACCAAGCCGCTGGGCTTGTTGACCACCAGCAAGTGCTCATCTTCGTACAGCACCTCCACATCAAAGTCCACCTCTACAGGCTCTCGCTTCTGAGCTTCTTTGAACGCATAGACGACCTCATCGCCCGGCACGACTTTGAAACTCGGTTTGAGCACTTGCTTACCGTTGACCGACACCAAGCCGTCCTTGATGAGCTTCTCCACCTGATTGCGGCTTACTTCAAGCGTTTGGGAGAGGATCTTATCGAGACGACCGCTTCCCTCCGACAAAAAACTATCTGTTTGACTCAAAGGATGCCTTTAACTTTTCAAGTTTTTGTGCCAACTCCGGAAGATTGTCTTCTATAATTTCGGATATCAGTTCCATATCAATACCCTCATAGTCGTGTGCAATAAAATTACGTACACTATAAGCACCTTTTGCATCTACTTTCAAATCATACCGTTCAAGAACCTCATCCTCAAACTTATTAAG
>WFYB01000185.1 GCA_015490315.1 Sulfurovum sp.
CGAAATGCCGATATCGAGATCGAAGAGGAGGAGGCGGATGATTTTCTCGAGATCCTTCAGGAGGGTCTGAGATCGAGAAACAAAGGTACACTCGTACGCCTTGAGCTGATGGAGGGTGGAGACAAGAAGCTGATAAAGTTCCTCCTCTCCCACCTCAACCTCGATGAAGAGGATATCTACAGCTACCGTAATGTACCGCTCAACCTCGGAAGTCTCTGGCAGATCGTGGGGGACAAATCGCTTGCACATCTGCTGCTGCCGACCTTCACCCCCAAAGTGCTGCCGCCGCTGGACAGCGAAGATATCTTTGAGGCGATCGACAAGCAGGATATCCTCCTCTATCACCCCTTTGACAGCTTTGAGCCGGTGGTGAAGTTCATCGCCAAGGCAGCTGCCGATCCTGACACCGTTGCGATCCGTATGACGCTCTACCGTGCCGGACAGAAGTCCCCTATCGTCAAAGCCCTCATCGACGCGGTACGAGACGGCAAGCAGGTGATGGTACTCGTCGAGCTCAAAGCACGCTTCGATGAAGAGAACAATCTCCGCTGGGCGCGTGCGCTCGAAGATGCCGGTGCCCATGTGGTCTACGGCATACCCGGACTCAAAGTCCATGCCAAGATCGCACAGGTGATCAAACGCCAGGGCAAAAGCCTCAAAAGCTACGTCCACCTCGCTACAGGCAACTACAACCCAAGCACCGCCAAGATCTATACCGACTTCTCCTATTTCACCTCCAAAGAGATCTTCGGTACCGATGCGACACACTTTTTCCATTTCCTGACCGGCTTTTCGACCCATACCAAACTGAGCAATCTCTATATGTCCCCGACACAGATCAAACCCAAGCTGCTCAAACTGATCAAAAAAGAGGCAAGTTACGGTAAGGAAGGTGTGATCATCCTCAAAGCCAACTCGCTGGTCGATCAAGATATCATCAAAGCACTCTACGAAGCTTCGCAGACAGGCTGCAAGATCGATCTGATCATCCGCGGTATCTGCTGTCTGCGTCCGGGCGTACCGGGAGTGAGTGAGACCATCCGTGTCTCCTCTATCATCGGCAAGTACCTTGAGCATCCGCGTGTCTACTTCTTCAAGCATGACAAAGTGCAGTGCTACATCTCCAGTGCTGATCTGATGCCGAGAAACCTCGTGCGTCGTGTCGAGCTGATGACCCCTATCTATGAGACGCAGCTCAAGACAAAGATCGAGCAGATCCTGATGCTGCAGCTGGCGGACAACAAACTCCGCTGGGAACTGCAAAATGACGGCAGCTATGTCAAAGTCCCGGCTCTGGGCAAAGTGATTGACAACCATGCGATCCTCGAGACCTACGCCAACAAGATCTATGACAAAACCAAAAAAGAGACCCCTGACTATGTCAGACGTCTTGCAGAACGCATACTAAAGGAGAGCTGATGCTGTTGAGATTTAAAGAGTGGACACCCAAACTCGACAAAAATGCCTGGGTCGCTGAAGGTGCCAGCGTCATCGGACGCACAACGATCGGGGAAGACTCCGCGATCTGGTTTGGCTGCGTGGTACGTGGTGATGTGCACTTTATTGAGATCGGGGATCGCACCAATATCCAGGATCTCAGTATGATCCATGTCACCCACCACAAAAAGGAAGATATGAGTGACGGCAACCCGACCATTATCGGCAACGATGTCACCGTCGGACACCGTGTCATGCTGCACGGCTGCACCATCGAAGATGCCTGTCTTATCGGCATGAGTGCCACCATCCTCGACGGTGCCGTGATCGGCAAAGAGTCGATCGTCGGTGCCGGCTCACTGGTCACCAAAAACAAAAAGTTCCCACCCCGCAGTCTCATCATGGGCAGCCCCGCCAAAGTGGTACGAGAACTGACCGACGAAGAGGTCGCAGAACTCTATGCCTCTGCCAAACGGTACGTTGCATTTAAAAATGAGTATCAGTAAATATGGTTCAAACTTCTCTGCCTCTCAATAAAAAAAACGAGGACAGAGACGAGAGGTTTTGCATAGTTTTATCTATGTCGCTTGCGTTTTTTTCTTTTTGGTTACTTCTTTTCTTTTTTGTCGCAATACAAAAAAGAAAAAGTAACAAAAGAGTTAAACGATTTAAAAAACATTTGAAATAATCAAAAGAGAAAACATTATGAAACAAATCATCACGAAAAGCCTCAGAGATATCTTCTCCAAAGATGTCATCCTCTTTGTCCTGCAGATCTCGCTCGCCGCATTGGCTCTGACCGGGCTCTTTGTCTGGTACTTCTGGGATGGGCTGTCACACTTCATCTCCTCCTATCTCTCATGGATACCGTGGGAGTGGCTGCAGACCTCGGGGGCGACTGTCATTACGTTCACACTTGCCTATATGCTTTTCATCATCATGATCTCACTGCTTACCTCTCTCTTTTCGGAGAAGCTGCTGATACGTTTGGCAAAAAAGCACTATCCCGATGTCAAAGTAGTCGGAAGCGCCGATATTACGACCTCTATCATCGCTACACTCAAAGCGAGTCTGATCTTTCTGCTGCTCTTTATCCTTGCTATACCCTTTCTCTTCATCCCGATACTCGGTCAGATCATCATGCTCTATCTCTGGTCTATACTCATCAAAGAGCCGACGATCTATGATGTAGGCTCCCTCTTCATCGCAGACAAAAAGATCCTCAAAGCCAAAAGCAAAAAAGCCAGACTCATCGCTATGATCGCCTCTCTCTTCAACTACATACCGGTACTCAACATCTTTGCCCCTGTCTTTGCGCAGGTGCTCTTTTTGCATTATATTTTGGGGAGTGAGGAATTAGAGATTAGAAATTAGAAACTTTAGTTGCTTTCTCTTTGAGAAAGCTTTTATCACAAGCATTGCGCAGCAATGCATACCAAAACTCTTCACTCTTCACTCTTCACTCTTCACTCTTCTCTCTTCTCTCTTCTCTCTTCACGTTTTATTCTCCTGCTCTTTTTACTCGAAGTTGAAAACTGCAGCAGATCATCGGTGGTTTTGACATACTCCGGCAGGGTCTCAAAGCTCTTCTTCATCACCTGTGCGGCACAAAGTGCATCACTAAATGCCCGGTGGTGTGTGGCTGTCTCGATCCCCAGACACTCTATGAGATAGCCAAGTCCGTAGCGTTCACTCTCGAAGGTACGTCTGGCAAGGTCGATCGTGCAGAGCTTTGGGTTGCCAATACCGCCAAGCCCGAAACGTTCAAATGAGGCGGTCAAAAAGGAGTAGTCGAAGTTGGCGTTGTGTGCCACAAAAACTGCATCCCCCATAAAACGGCGCAAGGCTGTCAATGCCTCCCTGCGTGTAGGGGCACCGATGAGATCTTCCGGTTCGATACCGGTGATCTTGGTAATATACTCAGGTAAAAAGGCACACTCCACAAAGGTCTCGAGACGATCGATGATCTCACCGTTTTGCACCATGACCGCGCCGATCTCAATCACCTGTGAGGTACCGGGTTTGCTGCCGTTGGTCTCGATATCGATGACGCAGTAGCGCTCCTCTTCATAAGGGGTAAAAAAGGTACGCAGACGGTAGTTACCCTCCTCATCCTCTTCGATAGGGTAGCCTGAAGCCTGCAGCAGGATGAAGATCGTATCGCTATCTTCGAGCAGAGTTGTGTGTTTCATCACGATCGGCTCAAACTGGGCTTTGCTCAGTACTCCTTTGTGCTTGCGAAATGCCCGGGTGAGTTCGTCAAAGACTTTTTGCATTGCGGATGAAGCGCTCCACTTTTTGGGGATCTTTTTTGCCTTTGACAGATTCGACACCGGAACTGACATCCACCCCGTAGAAGCCAAACTGCTTCACCTCTTCGAGATTTTCCGGTGTCAAACCGCCGGCTAGGATGATCTTGGAGCAGTCCACCCCATCAAACCACTCAAGGTTGAGACGCTTGCCACTTCCACCATACGCTTCACTGTAGGCATCTACCAGTCTGTAGCGGTCAGAGAACTTCATGATATCATCGGCACAGCGTGCACGGACGACCGGCAGTGTCGGCCGTTCTATCGCGTTAAGTGATTCCTCATCCACATCGAAATGAATCTGTGCTCTGGAGATGCTGCTGTATCTGCAGACGGTATCGATCGTCTCAAGTCCTTCATTGACAAAGAGCCCCACCCTCTCTACAAATGGCGGAAGTTTGTCGATGATACGTTTGGCAGCAGCAAGCGTGATATAGCGCGGCGACTGGTTGTAAAAGACAAAACCCAAGGCATCTGCACCACACTCCACCGCATGCAATGCATCCTTGAGATTGGTAATACCGCATATTTTTACTTTCATATTCTCTTTCTCCTTCGTGTAGAGCAAAGCCCTACACAAATTCCTCTCACTGAAGCTTCGCCTATCGGCTCAGATGAACTCTTCATATTCTCTTTCTATCTTTCAATAAAAGGCATTGCATAGCAATGCAAACCAAAACTCCTCATTCCTAATTCCTCATTCCTAATTTCAAAGAGCTGATCGCCTCTTTGACCCCCTGTGGGTGTTTGTAGACAAAAGAGCCTGCCACGACGATATCCACCCCCGCATCAGCAAGCAGCTTGACATTCTGATCGTTGACACCGCCGTCAACCTCTATAAGACACTTCGGATTGCGCTTTTGGATCAATGCTTTGAGACGCTGGGCACGCTCGATTACAGAAGGGATGAATTTCTGACCGCCAAAGCCCGGGTTGACAGACATCAGCAAAACCATATCAAGATCCTCAAGCAAAAACTCGATCGCTTCGGGGGGCGTATGCGGATTGAGGGTGATCGCAGGTCTGATACCTAAGGTACGGATCTTTTGGATCAGACGGTGTGGATGCTTCTCCTCTTCGATATGAAACGAAATAAAGCCCGGTTTCAACGGTGCAAAAAGATCGACAAAAAAGCTGTTGTTCTCCACCATCAGGTGAATATCGAGCGGTTTGCTCGCCGCTTTGGCGACCGCTTCGACCACAACGGGTCCAATAGTCAGGTTGGGGACGAAGTGTCCATCCATCACATCGACGTGGACAAGGTCGCATCCACCGTCACAGACAGCTTCAACGTCACGTGCAAGATGCCCGAAATCGGCAGAGAGAATACTGGGGGCTACTAGCATGCTATTCTCCTTTGTAAAGAGCAAAGCCCCACACAAATTGACCGCAGGGAATGCCCCTTGGTGCCTCTCACTGAAACTTCGCCTATCGGCTCAGTTTTTACCATCATGGTATTCTCCTTTTCATTAAAGCAAAGCTTCATGGAAATTGACCATAGGAAATGCCCCTTGGTGCCCCCTCACTAAAGCTTCGCCTGTCGGCTCAGATGACCTTGTCTCTGCCGTAAAATAATTTTTGGTATTATAGCTATATCTTGCTTTTAACTGCCCCTTAAGTTTTTTTTGTCTATAATCGCACAAATTTTTCACGCTGCATCAAAGCGTAATCACAATGAAGGATATATCATGGCAAGAAGATGTTCAGTCACAGGCAAGGGTCCATTGACAGGAAATAACGTTTCCCACGCACACAACAAAACAAAAAGAAGACAGCTTCCAAACTTGAGAACTGTCAGAGTCACACTTGAAGACGGCACAACCAAAAGAATCAAGGTTGCTGCCTCTACACTCAGAACGATGAGAAAAAAAGCCGCACAAGCTGCTGCAGCAAACTAATCTTTTTAAGATGAGAGAGGGTATACTCTCTTATCATGACAAGCATCCAAAAGTTCAAGAAGTTTCTCGGTTGGAGAACTGCACCCAAACCCCACATTACACTAAATGACGAATATTACGCGCATTTAGCCCCCTTCAGACTCCCGCTCATACTTACTGTCCTGATCATGCTGATCGGTACACTTGGCTATATGACCATAGACGGCTTTCCCCTAATGGATGCCATATACCAGACCGGTATTACATTTACGACTGTGGGATTTGGCGAGATCCGTCCTATCTCTGATCTGGGACGCATCTTTACCATTACACTGATCATCTTCGGCTTTGTCGTCTTTTCGATCGCCGTGGGGATCATCATGGAGGTTGTCAAAAAGGGAGAATTCCAAAAAATCGCCAAGGAGCGCAAAATGCTTTACGAGATCGCCAGACTGAAACACCACTTTGTGGTCTGCTATCACAATGAGTTTACCATCCAGGTCACCAAGCAGCTTAGGGAAAACCATATCCCTTTTGTCGTCGTCGATCCGCGCGAAGATCTTGAGGAGATCGCCAAAAAATACCGCTACCCTTACTATGTCTCCGCCGAGCCCCATACCGAAGAGGGTATCCTCAAGTCTCACCTCTCTTCTGCCAAAGGGGTGATCACACTGGCGGACAATGTCGCGGATAACATCGCCGTGATCGCTTCGGCAAGACTCTATGAGCAGGAGATCAGGCGCGGCAGGAAGTTTCTCATCATCGCCAATGCCAAGAGCAACGAGGATGACCAGAAACTCCTCAAACTCGGAGCTGACAAAGTGGTCACCGCAACCAAACTGATGGCACAGCGTATCAATGCGATGGCTGCCCGTCCTGATATGGAGAACCTGCTGCAGGAGTTTCTCTACAAAAAGGATACCCCTCTGGATATGGAGGAGGCGAAGATACACAAAACCTCATGGATCGTTCTCAAAGAGATACGACAGGCACGCCTGCGTGACATCGCCAATGTCACCATCATCGGTATCCGGCTCAAAGACGGTAAATTTATCCCCATGCCCAAAGGGGATACGATCATCCTTCCCGAATCGAGACTGCTGCTCATCGGTACGGAAGACGGTATCTACAAAGCCAAAAAGATCCTGCGCAAAAAAGAGATGCCTGACGAATTGAAATATATCTAAAGCACACATAACACACAAACAAAGGAAATATCATATGAGTTTCACAATCACACCGCTCAAAAACGGTCTTGAAAATGTACAGGGTTTTTTCTGTGATGCGACCAATGTCGGCATGCGTCCCAATCCCGATCAGGGTGATCTTGCCTTTATCCGCAGTGAGATCCCATGCGATATCGCTTCTGTCTTTACCAGCAACCGATTTCAGGCGGCTCCTATCAAACACTATCAGCGCTACGGCAAAGATTTTCAGACCAACTTCATACTGATGAATGCCAAAAATGCCAATGCCATGACAGGAAAAGCGGGTATCGAAGATATCGACAGGATCCTTGAAGCGCTTGGCGAGCATACCGATGTGCTCAACCCCGTCATGAGCTCTACAGGCGTGATCGGCTACCGGCTGCCGGTGGACAAGATCATCTCCGGATTTGAAAAACTGGACTTCTATGCCAAAAACTCGGACAAGACAGCACGTGCCATCATGACCACCGACAGTTTCAAAAAAGAGCTTGCCTATGAAGTCACTCTCGAAAGTGGAGAGAGCTTTACTGTCGCTGCGATCTGCAAGGGGGCGGGGATGATCAATCCTGCTATGGCGACTATGCTCTGCTTCATCATCACCGATGCAGACATCCCCAAAGAGGAGATGTATCCGCTGCTTAAAACCGGGGCGGACTACTCCTTCAACCGTATCTCGGTCGATGGTGATACCTCGACCAACGACACAGTCATGCTGATGACCAACAGACAAAGTGCTGTCTACCGTCAGGATGCTTTCAAAGCCGTGCTGGACAAGATCATGTTCGAGCTGGCGATGATGATCCTCAAAGACGGTGAGGGTGCCACCAAAGTCGTCGCCTTCAATGTAAAGGGTGCCATCAATGATGAAGAGGCACAAAAAGCCGCCACAGCCCTCAGCAACTCTCTGCTGGTCAAGACAGCACTCTTTGGAGAAGATCCCAACTGGGGGCGTATCGCCTCAACTATCGGTGCGAGCGGTATCGAGTGTGACGAAGAGCGACTGACCATCTACTATGATGACCTGCTGATCTACTCCGACCAATACAGAGAGCTTGACAAAGAGCGCGAAGAGAGAGCCTATGAGATCATGAAGCAAGAACAGTTCACCATCACCTGTGACCTTGGACTTGGAGAGGGGAGTTTCACTGCCTACGGATGTGATCTCAGCTATGACTATGTCAAGATCAATGCCGAATACAGGACGTAATTTAAGGGCACATCTAATAACCCCAGACGCCCATAATGGGTTTTGCAGATGTGAGATTTTGCAAGAGGCTTTCAAGTCCTAGCCAAAGCTAAGATGAAGGAAGCATCTTGTGAAAGATCGCGTCTGCAAAACCCACCCTTCGGGCAATGCCGGTTTCGTCCTATGCGGTGTTACACTTTTTCGACTTAGCTACGGCTAGGTCTGTAAAGTGTGCCTTGCCTAGAACAAAACCGGCAATGTTATGAGCATCTGGGAGTATTAGAGGTGCCCTTAACACGAAACGCGTTACAATAAACTATACCAATTAAGGAGTGACTATGTTACACGAATACAGAGATGAGATCAACAAACTCAAGCAGGAGAATGCACACTTTGCAAAAATCTTTGAAAAGCACAACGAACTCGATCAGAAAGTAGAAGATGCGGAAGCGGGACGTATCCCTATGACTGACGTAGAGCTTGAGACACTCAAAAAAGAGAAACTGCGCCTCAAAGATGAAGCCTACAAAATGATTCTTGAGTACAAAAAATCTCAGGCATAATCCCCCGTATGGACAAGAGTGTCCATACATTAACTTTTTTCCTCTATAATATCTTCCAACAATACTACAATGAGGAACAAAGATGAAGCAAATACTTTTCACCACCCTTGCACTGCTGCTGACACTGAGCTTTGCCAACGCAAGCGGCGACACAGAAAACAAGAGTGACATACACAGCAAACAAGAGAACAAAAAGACAAAGATCCATTACGGAAAGGTTCTGGAGATCACGCCGGTCATGGGATACAAATATCTCAAGGTAGATGAGAACGGTACCCACCGCTGGGTCGCTATCGCTTCCGCGCCTGTCGAGGTGGGAGACACGGTCGGTTACGACACACGCACTGTCATGCAGGATTTCAAAAGCAAGGCACTGGGAAAAACATTTAAAGAGATCATCTTTGCCAACGATGTCTATCTTCCTCAGAAAGCCTCTGCTCCAGGCAGCCTCAAATCGATGCTCGGACTTGACAAAAAGGATCCTCATGCACATATCGGTACCGGTATCTCTCCAGAGCCCACAGAGAATCAAAAACCTGCCAAGCCTTTTGTCAAAAAAGATCTCTACACGGTAGAAGAGGTGCATATGTGGTGTAATGCTCTCAAAGACAAAACCGTCAAAGTCAAAGGGAAGATCTACAAAGTGTCACGCAATATCATGAAACGCGACTGGGTACACCTCGGAGACGGTACAGGTAACGAAAAGGAGCTCACAGACGATCTCGTCTTTACAGCAGTCAACGTACCCTTCAAGGCAGGCGACGAAGTGATCGCTTCAGGCAAGGTCACGGTAGACAAGGATTTCGGCTACGGCTATTTCTATCCGGTCATCATCGAAGATGCTACTTTCAAAGCTGCCAACTAAATATGGCAGCATTTCACACACTCTCCTCCCTCCCCTCCGAACTACTCAAAACACTGGACAGCCTCGGCTTTGAGCAGATGACACGGATACAATCAGAGAGCATCCCTGCTATCATGGAAGGCAAAGATCTCATCGCCCAATCCAAAACCGGATCAGGCAAGACCCTTGCCTTTGGCATTCCCACAGTCATCAAAACCGATACCGCCAAAAACACCCCGCAGACACTGATCATCACCCCTACCAGAGAGCTCGCTGAACAGATTGCTACATCACTCAGGCAAGTAGCATCCTACAAGCCAAACCTGAAGATACTCACCCTCTATGGCGGTGTACCTTTGCGTGCACAGGCAGAGTCTCTCAGCAAGGGTGCGCATATCCTTATCGGCACACCCGGACGGCTGCTTGATCACCTCTCCAAAGAGACCCTTGTGCTTGACACCATAAAGCGTGTGATACTCGATGAGGCGGATCGCATGCTTGATATGGGATTTTACGACGATATACTCAAGATTACCCAGTCTCTCCCGCAAAAGAGACAGACCCTGCTCTTCTCGGCGACCTACTCACCCAAGATAGAAGCACTTGCTGCTACACTGCTGCACGATCCAAAAACGATCAAGGTACAAACCGAGCACGAAGCCCAAAAGATCACAGAGATATATTATGAGACCGATGAGAAGTTCAGAACCCTCAAAACACTCATAGGTAGCTACCGACCCGACTCCCTGCTGATCTTTGCCAATACCAAAAATGACGTCATAGCACTATCAGATAGGCTTCATCAGGAAGGACACAGCGTCATCAACCTGCATGGCGATCTCGACCAGACAGAGCGTCACGAAGCGGTGATCGCCTTTGCCAATGGTTCAAAAAGGATCATGGTCGCTACCGATGTCGCTTCACGGGGCCTAGATATTCAGGGTATTGATATGGTGATCAACTACGATCTCCCTTTTGATCAGGAGGTCTACACACACCGCATAGGTCGTACCGGTAGAGCGGATGCTGTCGGTACCGCCCTCTCGCTTACCGGCTCCAAGATCAACCCAAAAACCGCCTATATCCGCCAGCGTGCGCAGAGGGGCGATCCCAAAGCACTCCGCGTTGACAAGCACTGCACTATGCAATCAGAGTATGACACCCTTTGTCTAAGTGGTGGGAAAAGAGACAAGCTCCGCAAAGGGGATATCCTCGGCACCCTCTGCAAAGAGATCGGCATAGCAATCGGGGATATAGGCAAGATAGACCTTACCCAAAACAGAAGCTATATCGCCCTGCACCACCGCGCCGCAGACAAAGTCCTCAAGGCTTTGAAAAACGGAGTAAAAATTAAGAAGCGGAAGGTTAAGGGGTGGGTACTGGACTAATCGTCCAAAATCTCCTTGCGCCGTCTCTTTCGGATGATGTAAAAAAGCGTGATAAGTGCAACACTCAGGAGTGCGATCAGGGTCGCACTGCGTAGGTATTTGGAGAGTAGCGCCTCGTTTGAGCCCAGCAGGTATCCCAATGCCACCAGTATGATCACCCAGATACCCGCACCCAGTGCTGTATAGAACGATAATTTTGCCACATTCATTTTCGCCAGTCCCGCAGGTAGTGAGATAAGCTGCCTGATGCCCGGGATCAATCTGCCGTTGAAGGTCGAGAGCTCTCCGTGCTTACGGAAAAAGGCTTCGAGCTTCTCAAGTGTTTGGGGCTTGATAAGCATATATTTGCCGTATCGCAGCAGAAAAGCGCGTCCAAAGTGACGTGCCAGATAGTAGTTGAAAAGCGCGCCTGTGACTGAGCCGAATATCCCTACGACGATGACCACTATAAGGTTCATCTCGCCCTTATAGGCAAGATAGCCTGCGGGGATCATGATCACTTCGCTTGGAAAAGGGAAAAAGGTGCTCTCAAGGAACATCAGAAGAAAGATGCCGAAGTAGCCCATATCGCCGACCTTGTCGACGAGATAGAGTGCTATATCATGTAGCATAGGGGAGGATTATTCGCTGTATGCGCCCACAGAAGTGAGTTTCTTGTAGCGCTGGTCGAGAAGCTCTTGAGTTGAGAGCTCCTGAAGGGCTTTGACATTCTCAAGGAAATACTTTTTGATCGCATCTGCTGCGGTCTGCTTATCTCTGTGTGCCCCGATAAGCGGCTCATCAA
>WFYB01000186.1 GCA_015490315.1 Sulfurovum sp.
CATATTATATAATATAGGATTTTTCTCTTCTTGATCGTCTTATTGTTACTTTTACTATATTTTTAAATATAAAAATATACAAAACTGACACCTCTCTGTATGTTTTTGACACAGAAGTGCTGCACCATACAAAATAGAGATTGAACATTTCGCGTGCAGAAATGTTTCGATAAAAGTATTGGTCAACATACACATTTTCAATTTCACACAAAACTGATATATGTGTCTAAACGTCGGCAACTTTTTTGAATTTCAAAAAATGATTAGAGAGAAGTTTCAGTATACATTATACATTGCGATTTTTTGATTGGTGTGCGGGGGCATATGAAATGTCGTATAGAAAAAAAGGCGATTGTTTGCGATGTGGTGGGGCTTTGTGGCTGAAAAGTGGTGACATGGTAAGTTGTTTTTTTTAGTTACCACATCACGATCCTGCAGTTTTGACGAAAAAGCGCGAAAAAGTATGAAAAAAATATACCCTAAATGCTACTCAAAGACCGATATAGCCGTGTTTTGTGTGGGTGAAAGGGTTTGGTGCTACCGATGAGGAAAAAGAAGCTACATTGACACCATGAAAGTGTGGTAAAAAGTGTGGTAAAGTGTGGTAGTTGCCGTCAAAGTTGCCACATTTTTACCACAAAAAAACACACCAAGAATGTCACCTGCGTGTTATTCGAAGCTCTTTTTTTCCTAAGATTTCAAAATCAAGCTGTGATTCGGATGGATCATAGCGTTCTGTAACATACTTTTGGTTTGAAGATATGATGTCTATAGAACCATCCAGTCGGAAGTGTAGATTCTTTACTTTGACCATACCGTCTATTCTGATTGCATAAATTCCGTCTTCAGTCGTCCGGTCTTTTTGTACAGGTGAAATAATAATATAGTCTCCATCAAGAAGATCTGGTTCCATTGAGTCGCCGACTATCTCAATAACGGCACTTTTCCCAGACGAGACAAAAGGGAAATAAGAAGCATTAAGAGATATGATTGTCTGCTGCGGCTGGAAATTGTGAATACCGGTTCCGGCACCTCCATCAAATTTAAGCATAGGAATATCAACAGTATTACTATCTTTTTTGTACATTTGTCCTATAATTATAGCCCATTTCTCTGGTATTTTATCTCTTTTTATCCAGCTGTCGATATTCCCTTTGCTTGTTCCCAATATCTCAGCAAGTTCCCTGTCTGTCGAGACTCTAAGGTATTTTTTTAGCTGATTGATCTCCTCTCTAATAGACATAAATCCTCCTTTGTCCAAAAAATATAGTACAAATGCTTGACATATTAGGTACATTTGTACTATAATTCTTTCATCGTTCAATGAAACACTATAAAAAGTGTAACAGAATGAGCGATAAAAAACAAGCCCGCTTTAATAGCAGGCTTGAGATCTCTAACAACTCTCATCCGTGCGACCGCGGATGACACCATAATTATGGTGCGTAAGTAACTATAAGAATAGTGTGCGTGGTGAGCGTCGTGCACTTTTGATCTACAGGCGAGCCCTTGCCGTCAAAGCATAGTAACTCTTCCTCCCCTTTTAGTATATGTGGCGAGGGCTCACCTGTGGGACATTAAAAAATAAAAAGGCTACCACAGCTACCACAACTACCACAACACACAACAAAGCCCCATGTAGTCGGGCTTTATTTTGTGGTAGCTGTGGTTTTTGAGGCTACCACAAAACTATACATAAGGGGAAAAGTAGAGATGAATAATGAGATTTTTGCATGGACTGCCTGCATCATCTGGGCAATTGCGGTTGGTATATTTGCAGGATGTGCCTATAAGAGCAGGCATGATTCCTGAGTGATGGTGCACTTGCTTCCAACCAGTTTTGGGCAGTTGCAGGTTGTAGGGTGTCCATCGGAGAGTGTCACTTCAAATCGGCGGGTTCTATTCCTGCCAACACTATGTTCCGAGTATGTCGGGCATTCTCTTTTGATCGAAGTAATGGCCGGTTTGTGTGTTGATTTTGGACAGAGCTTATAGCCTATGCCGAAAGATGCGGCGGCAACGCTGACCATGGTGCCTATGCAGGTGAGTGTGTCCATAGTGCCTTCCTTTTTCAAGAAGTATAGCATAAGGGAAAGCAGTGTGGAGAAACAAATATAGATACAAGGAGAGAGCATGATAAATAGAAATATGAGAGAGCGGTTTGACAGCATGGGGTATGGGGTAAACAAGTACGCAAGGGTGAACGGGCTTGAACAGAGCACCCTGTCTCGGGTGCTTGACGGAAAGCTGACCGGCACCAGGGATAGTGTGCGAGGCAATACCAGAAAGGTTATTGCAACGTTGAAGAGAGACGGTATCTGGATCGGACGGCTGCCATGGGAGGAGAGAGCATGAATAGTATAGACTTATCGGAAAAACACAATGTAAATAAGTCAACAATTTCAAAGAAGACCGCCAAGGCGCTCGAAGAGGGTGTGCCTATCATCGAAGTGGGCGGCGTTAAATACCGCGTAAGCAAGCACGGAGGGCGGTACGACTATGAGCCCTATGTGTCCAAGAAGCCCGAGGCAAGACAGCGAGATCCCGCAGAGATACGCTATCTGGCACTTCCGGTAGAGAAGCGCAGGGAGGCGGAGAAGCGGCTGGATCTTGTGCGACTGTATGAGCGGCGAGGGGATAAGAGCTACAGCCAGTTTGTCGCTTCTTTGCCACGACGGCTGCGGAGTTTGAAATTCAGCAAACGTCAGTTTGAGCGTTGGCTCAAAGCGGTACGAGAGTGTCCAAGCAACCAGACACCCCTGGTGTATCTGGCTGACAAACGCGGTGTGACGACCAAGGATCGTGCCATACATGATGAGATGGCGGCTGCTATAGAACGGATGATCATGGAGAAGCCGCACCGAAAGGCGAAGCGGATCTATGAGTACCTGTGCCGGCAGTTCGACGATGTACCAAGCTATGAGACGATCCGCCGCTGGATCACAAAGTGGAAGGAGACGCACTATCTTGAGTACGCTTTTGCAAAGAATCCGGACAAAGCCAAAGGGCAGTACAAGCCTGCTGGTGGTTCAATGAGCGAGGCGGTACGCTATCCCAATGCGCTGTGGGAACTGGATGCAACGCCGGCGGATGTGATCTGCAGCGACGGAAAGCGCTATACGCTATCTGCTGCGATCGATGTCTACAGCAGACGGGTGGCGATCGTGATAGAGGAGAGCGCAAACTACTCTACGCTGGCAAAGCTGATGCGAAAGGCGATCAAGAAGTTTGGAGTACCTGAAGAGGTCAAAGTCGACAATGGAAAGGACTACACCAGTAACTACTTTGATGCGACCTGTTCGCGGCTTCGGATCAACAAGATAGAAGTCGCACCCTACAGCGGGGAGCTCAAACCGCACATCGAGCGCTTCTTTGGGACACTGACCAGAGAGCTCTTTGAAGAGCTGCCCGGATACATCGGACACAATGTCGCAGACAGAGAGGCGCTGCAGAGCCGACAAAGTTTCCAGAAAAAGCTGGAGAGCATAGAGCGGTGGCGGCAGAAATACAAAGACGGAAATACCTTTGCCAAACGTTTTGCACTCAAAAAAGAGAATGCGGGGCTTGAGGTAGGGATACCGCTGAGCCGGGATGAGCTGCAGCAGTGGGTGGATAAGTGGATCGTGATGTACGAGAATCGCGTACACGGCGGTATCAAGACCACACCTATGAAGCAGTGGCAGCGCAACCTGCATGAGGTGCGCAGGATCGAGGATGAGCGGATGCTTGATATTCTGCTGGGCATCTCGACCACGCGTACGATACGCAAGAAGGGGATCGACTGGCATGGGATCACTTACTGGTCTGAGATGTTCGGAGACATGGTAGGACAGAAGGTGTGGGTACTCAGTGATGATGACCTCTCTTCGATCTATATCTATGATCTTGAGATGAACTATCTCTTTACGGCGTACAGCCCTGAGCATGTCAATATGAGCCGATCTTCGTATCTGGCCGCCACAAAAAAGTACACCAAACGGGTACGCAAGATCATCAAAGCGCTTGAGATCCTCGAGTCAGAGGCACCTGAGCGTATGATGGAGCGTATCAACTCGGAGATCGGGCTTGATACGCAAGACGGTATCAAACAAAGCGAGCCGCTTCCAAGCCTTGAGACGGTTCAGGAGCGTGTCGCTGCAGCAGCCGATGCCAATGTGGTCGAGGCGGATGTCCGCATCAACGGCAGGCCGACCTTTACGAAGTTCTATGACCGGTTCCTTTGGGACATCGAGCACGACATGGTTGATGAGAAGACCAAGCAGCTTGCCGAAAAGTACCCAGACAGCTGGGAGATGGCGCAAAAAGAGGCGCAAAGGAGGCAGGCGGGATAAGGAATGTCAAAAGATATTTGGAAAAAGCGTGAGGTGCATGCCGGCAGAGCCGGCGTGTTTCTAAAAACAAACCTAAAAAAGGAGTGTTGATGAAGGAGAGATTCATCGAAACGGAAAATTATATCAGCATGCACGAGCTTTTGTCAAGGCTCGTGGAACTTGACGGCAATGCGGAGCGCATGGGGCTTGCGTATGGAGCATTTGGTCTTGGCAAGACCTTTTCTCTGGAGAGACTCAGCAGCGAATTTGACGCTATTTTGCTGCGTACCGATCAGACCTGGACGGTAGCCAGCGTGCTTCGCATACTCTGCGAAGAGATGGCGATCGATCACAAAGGGAAGAGCTCAGACCTGATGGAGCGTATCGTCTGGCATATGATGCAAGAGCCGCGGGTGATCATCATCGACGAGATCGATACGCTGCTGCCCGCACGCAAGTTTGAAGTGCTAGAGCTGTTTCGGGACATCCACGACAAGGTACACAATGTGCTGCTTCTGGTGGGGATGGAGAGCTGCGAGGCAAGACTGAAGAACCATCCGCACTTTGACAGCCGGATCATCGGCAAGGTCAAGTTCAAGCCCATAGGCAAAGAGGATATCAAGAAGTTTTGCGAGCAGTGTGAGGTGAAGATCGA
>WFYB01000187.1 GCA_015490315.1 Sulfurovum sp.
GGATAGGAAGTCATGAACAAAGCAGATATCCTCGGACATTTACGTACCGCAAAAGCCGCTCATATCAACTGGGTACAACGCGCCAAACTTCTGATTTCCGGATTTGACGTCAATGAGGAGTCTATACCGGTAAATGCCACAGAGTGTAAGTTCGGTAAGTGGTTTTACGGCGAGGCACAGGCTTTACAATCTATACGAAATAACCCTTTGGAGTGCCTGCAGAAGATAGAAGAGTTGCACTTTCAACTTCATGATATTTATCTAAATATATTTAAGATCTATTATGATGCCGGCAAAAAAGGATTTTTTTCCAAACTCTTTGGAAGTAAAAAAAAGGTCTCTGATACTGATAAAAAACAGGCAGAACACTATTTCAAAGAGATGGAAGAGGTATCCAAAAAGTTGATAGAAGAGATCAACTTGATGGAGAGACGTATTGCCGTTATAAGCGAAAAGGAGATAGAGGGGTTGGTCTAATCCTCTAATTCAGATAATAGTCGAGAGAATAGACCATATCTTCATCCAGATCGAGGTTGTTTCGCATCCATCTGAGATACCCAATATCTTCGCGGGCGATCTCTTCGATCTTCCTCTCTTTATATTTTCCGAATTTAAATGTTTTGACAAGTACCGGTGTCTGGGTCAGTTCTGCCATCTTTTGCATAGGATTGACGCCTGCAAAGCGCTCCTGAGTGAGCTGCACCAGTTTGGAAAGCAGTAGTTTCATGACTAGAACATCACCGATCGCATCGTGTGCCTTGATGGTGATACCAAGTTTCTCTGCCTCCTCTTTTTCTGTCTTGTAGAGCCCAAGTGCATAGCGTAGGTACTGAAGTCTGTGATAGGGGCTCTCAGGCAGCAGATGTTTGGCGCAGCGTACCGTGTCGATAAGTGTATAGCGGTTTTCAAACCCCTCTTTCTCCAGCATTCCCAGATCAAAACCTATATTGTGGGCAATCAGAAAGTTTTCCGGTTTGTTGTAGGCTTCGATCTTGGCGGCAAACTCAGTCTGGCGGTAGGGTACCTTGTCCTCTATGATATCCGGAGTGATATGGTGTACCTCCATCGCTTCGATACTGATAGGTTGTGTGGTGGAGCAGAGCTCATCATAGACTTCGATGTGTGCTTTGTCATGGACAATCATCGCACCGACCTGAATGATCCTGTCCTCTTCTCTGTTTCCTGTAGTCTCTGTATCGAAGAGTACATATTTTGCCATCGTCTCGATCCTTTCTGTTTGCTAAGCAAATCATATCCTATTTTCCATTTATTTTCCGGTCTCTCCGTCAGGATATTTGATCTATGGGGATTTTTCATCACAAAAGGGTATAATTATCTTAATTAAGAGTAAGGAGCAATCTTGAAAGTCGATGCGCAGCTTTTGGAACATCTGATGGAGCCCAAAAACTATGGGAGACTTGAAAGTGCCCAGTTGCATGGAATCGGGAAAAATCCGCAAAACGGCGAGAAGGTCGTCGTACATATCGAAGTAGGGGAGGATGAGGATCAACCCTATGTCAAAGATGTCGCTTTTCAGGCGGTGGGCTGCAGTACGACGGTGGTAGCGGGTTCTATGCTGACTGAAGAGGCGCGTGATCTCAACTTTAACGGTGTCAAAAACCTTGTGGCGGCGACGATGGACCTGCTCGGTAAGCTCCCTCCTGAAGATGCTGTCTGTTCCGAGATGGTGGCATTGGCGTTGCTGGCGGCAGTAGATACCTATGAGAAACAACAGGAAGATCCTCAACACCCCATTCTTACCTACAATGTCTCACAGAGCTGCACTCCCAAAGAGGAAATCCAAAACTAGGAAGAGAAATAGATGAAAACCGTAATGATCAAAACCCATGAAGTATGGCTGGAAACCCTGATGGCAGGCTGTATGAGTCAGACAAGTAACAAGCAGATACTGTTTGATTTTGCCGATATTCTTTTCAGGCACTTTACCTGGCTGGAGTATGAACTGATCGAGCTGGGTGAGAGCTACACCTATGACCGTGACCCTGTCCC
>WFYB01000188.1 GCA_015490315.1 Sulfurovum sp.
AAGCGGCTTGGTGCAAGGAAGTGTGAATGAAAGCCTTTTTTGAACGTCTCTATTTTGCACCAAGATGGTATCATTATCCCTTTATCACACTGCTTTTGCCCCTCTCTTTTCTCTATGGAGCGGGGATGCGACTGCGCAGGCTGCGAGCCAGGAAAGAGCGCTTTGATGTGCCGATCATCAGCGTAGGGAACCTGATCGTTGGGGGATCGGGCAAGACACCCTTTGTGATCGCGCTCGCTTCTGAGTATGAGAAGGTGGCGATCGTTTCACGAGGATACGGCAGGCAGAGCAGGGGGCTTGTCGAAGTGAGTCGCAAGGGTGAGATCCTCTGTAATGTCACACAGAGCGGGGATGAACCGATGCTGATGGCACGTGCACTTCCTCATGCAGACGTGATCGTCTCGGAGGATCGCAAAGAGGGGATACATAAGGCGATTGCCAACGGCGCAGAGATGATCATCCTCGATGACGGCTTTAACAGGGTTGATATCGAGAAGTATGATATCCTGCTTGAACCCGAATCTATCACCAACTACTATACATTCCCTGCGGGACCTTTTCGTGAGTTTGTCTCTACCCGTACTTACGCCGACCTGATTCTCAAAGAAGGCAGGGAGTACCATCGGCAAGTGACGGTAGAAAATCCTGCCGATCGGATGGTGCTTGTCACGGCGATCGCCCATCCACAGCGCCTCAACCCTTACCTGCCAGAAGGTGTCGTAGCCAAAGTCTACAAGGATGACCATGCCTATTTTGATGAGGAGGAGTTGAAGCGGCTGCTGCAGGAGCATCATGCCGATGCAATTCTGTGCACCTCAAAAGACAGGGTCAAGATGGAGGGGTTTAAGTTGCCTGTCTCGGAAATGAAGTTAAAATTAGAGATCAATAAAAAGAGCCGTGATCAGATAGCGCAGACTATCGATCAGTACCGACAAGGAAAGAGAGAATGACAAGCAAAATAGATGTGGTCAAGACACTGCTGGACGCTTTGCCCTTTATCAAGCGTTTTTCCAATGAAAAGATCGTGATCAAATATGGCGGATCGGCACAGACCAGTCCTACACTCAAAGAGGAGTTCGCACGCGATATCGTGCTGCTGCATCTGGTAGGGATGAAGCCGATCATCGTGCACGGAGGAGGCAAGAGTATTACCGACCTTTTGGCTGAACTGGGTGTCGAGACCAAGTTCGTCGACGGACAGCGTGTCACCACCAAAGAGGTGATGCGTATCGCTGAGATGGTGCTAAGCGGAGAGATCAACAAGGAGATCGTCTCGCTTCTGAATAACCATGGGGGCAAAGCGATAGGCATATCGGGAAAAGATGCAAGATTTCTTGAGGCACGCCCCAAGGATTTTGAGAACTTCGGCTATACGGGTGTGATCGAAAATGTCAATCCCGAGATTGTGGACAATATCATCGAGGATGGTTTTGTGCCGGTAATCGCGCCTATCGCCTCAAGCACAACTGTTGGACATCCCGGATTCAATATCAATGCTGACCTTGCTGCAAGCCAGATCGCCGTGGCACTACAGGCACGCAAGGTGCTCTTCTTGACTGATACGGCAGGGGTACTGGACAAAGAAGGAAAACTCATTACTAATCTCAGTATCGAAAAGACCGAAGCGTTGAAGCAGGACGGTACGATCAGCGGGGGGATGGTGCCCAAAGTTGATGCCTGTATCGAAGCGCTCAAAGGCGGTGTGAAAAAGGCACACATCATCGATGGACGCGTGGAACATTCACTGCTTTTGGAGATACTCACCAGTTCCGGTGTGGGTACATGTATAGAGCTTTAGGTTTTATTTAAAGATAATTTTAATTTATAGATAAAAAATATCAATAAAATACTTTATTTAAGTTTCTTTTAAGGGTAATAAATATATACTTCGGCATACAGTTTGTATAGCTGTATTGAAAAAGCCAAACCTATCGCGAGGTGGGGGCGGAAAGTCTAGGATCTCATTGAGACAGCCGGGCTACCAATAGAGATATACAAGCATCTTGTCTCAGGATGCTTTTTTCTTCTATTATCCGTATTTAGTACCTTATGACCTATGTGACGTTTGCATTGGTTGACATTCTTTTTCCCTAAATATACTCTTGACTCGTGTGAGTTCTCTCATAGTGATTAGGGTACTAAATACACACTTCAAGCACTCTCAGTATCAAAACTTCTTATTGATCTAATCTTTTTGCATAACTTTTGCTTCATTCGGTTATAATGGAGATATACCACAAAAAGGATCAAAGATGTTCAAGCGTGTCATATTTGTAAATCTCGCTCTTATATGTTTGGGGGTCATTCTGTATGCAGACGGGACAAAGCCAGATGTCGTGAAAAAGCAGCCGGTCAAAAAAGAGGCTTACCGTGCCGTATGGCAGAAGATCTATGGCGGCAAAAGCGATGATGTCGCCTATGGGATCGTGGCGTTGGAGAATGGTGACAGTGCCATTGTCGGAAGCTGCAAGTCATACGGAGCTAAGCGGACAGATATGTGTGTCACACGTATGAACGCAAAGGGTGAAATGAAATGGCGCTTATGGATAGGCGGGAAACGCAATGACTTTGGTAAAGCGATCACACGCTCAGCTGACGGAAACCTGCTGCTGCTTGGTGAGAGCAAATCCTTCTCAAAAGATTATGACTATGATCTCTATGTCGCCAAAGTCTCTCTGGACGGGAAGCTTTTGTGGACCAAGACGATTGGAGGCAACAGGGATGAGCATGCAGGCGGTATCGCCGGAACGGATGACGGCGGTGCGATCCTTGTCGGTGACAGTGAATCTTTCAAGAACGGATACAAAGATATCTACATTGTGAAGATCGACAAAAAGGGAACGGTGGTTTCCGAAAAAGCGGTAGGCGGCGAGCGTGATGAGAAAGCGACTGCGATCACGCGTACCAGAGGCGGCAACTTTGTACTGGTGGGATCCCGTGAATTCGAACGTTCGGGCGACCCTGATTTCTTTGCCATGAAGGTAGATCAAAATGCCAAGGTGATCTGGAGTAAAAGTTTCGGCGGTGATGATGAAGATCAGCTCAACGGTGTCTGTCCTACTGTAGACGGCGGCGTGGTCGCTACAGGCAGTACCCGCTCTTACGGCAGCGAGCAGACCGATCTTGCGGTACTCAAGCTCGATAAAGAGGGCAAACTTGTCTGGCTCAAACTCTACGGCTTTAAATATTATGAGTATGGTAATGCGGTGACGCTGACCAGAGATGGTGGCTATATGGTCGCAGGAGGTACCAATACGCTTGGCAAAGGGGATCACAGTCCCTATTTCCTTGCGTTGAATGCAAAAGGGTCTCTGATCTGGTCGCATGTGTACGGAGATAAAGGCAAAGATATCATGCATGGCATTGCACGCATGAGTGACGGAAGTCTGATCGCCGTAGGACAGAGTAACAGTTTCAGCAGATCGTACGATTTCTATATGATCAAGCTGCGTAAGCAGTAGAAACTCCTTATTTAGGTATAATAACAGTCATTTTTTGAATAGGAAGTTCTATGCGATTTATTGAGACACGTGGAAATGATGGTGCCAAACCGGCATCTGTAGCATTTTCTGAAGCGATACTCAGTCCAAGTGCGAGTTTTGGGGGACTCTATGTCCCGGAAAGTCTGCCGTCACTGGACACAGATTTTCTTCAAGGGCATCTGCAGAGCCACTATAAAGAGCTTGCTTACGATTTTTTGAATAAATTCGGTATCGATATTGAAGATGAGGTGATCCAGGCGGCACTTGCACGTTATGACAGCTTTGACGATCCTCAAAGCCCGGTACCGCTTTCACAGATAGAAGAGGATTGCTTCGTCTCCGAACTCTACCATGGTCCTACCCGTGCGTTTAAAGATATGGCACTTCAGCCTTTTGGCTACATTTTGAGCAAGTTGGCGCAAAAGCGTGGAGAAAACTATCTCATCATGGCGGCAACCAGCGGCGATACGGGCCCCGCGACACTGGAGACCTTCAAAAATCAAGAAGGTGTCAAGGTAGCATGTCTCTACCCAGACGGAGGTACCTCGGATGTACAGAGGCTTCAGATGGTCACAGAGGATGCGCCAAACCTCAAGGTGATCGGAGTCAAGGGCAATTTCGACGATACACAAAATACCCTCAAGGATCTGCTTGCGTCTGAAGATTTCAAAACAGAACTGGCTGCCAGAGAGATCAGACTCTCGGCAGCAAACTCGGTGAACTTCGGCCGTATCATCTTTCAGGTGATCTACCATATTCACTCCTATCTTGAACTGGTACGAAAAGGTGAGATCACAATGGGTGAAAAGATCTATCTAGTCGTACCCAGCGGCAATTTCGGCAATGCGCTCGGTGCCTACTATGCCAAAAAAGCGGGATTGCCTGTCGAAAAGATACTGATCTCTTCGAACATCAACAATATCCTTACCGACTGGATCACCAAAGGCGAGTATGACCTCACAAGTAGAGAGCTTGTGCAGACAGAATCCCCTGCAATGGATATCCTCAAAAGTTCCAATATTGAGCGTATTATGTATGACAAGTTCGGAGCGGCACGTACAAAAGTATTGATGGAGGCACTGTCAACAGAAGGGAAATTTGTATTGACAGAGGAGGAGCTTGCTTCGCTCAGAGAGGATTTCGATGCCAGCTTTGCAGATGACCAGACCTGTGAAAATGTGATTGGAGAGTATGCCAAAAAAGGCTACATTATGGATCCGCATACCGCGACCTGTATGGGCGCCTACCGGAACTTGCGTCAAAAACCGCTTAAGACAGTGGTCTACTCCACTGCGGAGTGGACGAAGTTCTCTCCTGCAGTCGCAAAAGCTTTGGGCTATCATGCCAGCGGTGACATCGATGCACTCAAATGGGTCGAGTCACATGCCGATGTCTCGGTGCCTCCGATGATACGAGAACTCTTCAACAAACCGGTTGTTCACAAGACGGTTGTGCCAAAAGAGAAGATCAAAGAGGAGATGCTGAACTTCCTGTAAGTTCAGCATAACGTCATGCCCCGGAAAAATAGTGCTTCTATCCTGCTAATCTCCCTCATCACCCCTTGTTTGTCGTACGGAAATTCGATTGTTGATTGTCGCGTAGTCACCGGCGGGATCACAGAGTGTAATCCCTATACACGGAAAATCATTCGTGCCAAAGAGATCCGCTATGACAAAGACAGAAAGAAACTGATCGTTGACAAAACACTCCCCCTCCCCCAAAAGAAAGAGAAAATGAGAGTCATATCGGTGGCGGATATGATCGAAAAATATGTCAAAGTCGACGAGCCTCTACGCTTCAAGGGATCTCAGAAAAGTCCCTACGTTTTGCCAACGCAGCAGAGTAGTCCGGCTGTTTCTACTGAAACGAAAACGAAAGAGGTGACAGTCAAAAAACCTGCAATTGTTACACCTCTCCCCAAAAAAGAAGAGAAAAAACCTTCAGTCACTCCAGCAACAACCGCCAAAAAAGTGTATGGTATCTATCAGGTAGAAAGCGGTGATGTGCTTGGCAAGATCGCACACAGATTCAATGTCCCTATCAAACAATTGGCGGCACTCAATCATCTGGATAAGAAAGGTGTACTGAAGATAGGACAGAAGCTAAAGCTGCCCATCTCTCAAGAGAAGATCGAGATACTTAAAAACGGTGAATACAAGATAGAGTCGGGAGATACCCTGATCTCTATCGCCAAAAAATTCGATCTCGATCCCAAAGAGATCGCAAAATTCAATCATATGACTTCTAACACGATGATCCGTGCGGGAAAGACGATTAAACTGCCATTCCCTTATATTGTCAAACAAGCGGAGAAAGCAGCCAAAAAAGAGGCTGCAAAGAAAAAGAGATTGGCAGCCAAGAAAAAACGTGTCAGAATGCTCAGACCCTTTGGAAAACACAAACTGCGTGTAACAGCGACTGCCTACAGTTCACACAGAGGACAGACCGACTCTACACCGTTTTTGGCTGCATGGAACAATAGATTGCGTCCGGGCATGAAAGTCATTGCCGTATCGAGAGATCTGTTGACGCGTTATGGGCTACGTAACGGTACACGTGTCAAGATAGGCGGACTGCCGGGATACTATACTGTCCGGGACAAGATGAACAAACGCTTTAGAAAACGTATCGATATCTACATGGGCATCAACCGAAGAAGAGCCCTAAGATGGGGACGAAGAAGCGTCACGATTAGTTGGTGAGTGCCTGAGAAAACGTGAACTGCTTCACGTTTTCTCAGGCACGATCCGAGGAGCGAAGCGACAACAATCTCGCAGCGGAGCGAGGACAAACCGAAGCTGATGTGCGAGGAACGAGCACCAGCGTAGGCTGGGGAACCGAAGCCGACAACTCCCCCTATCCATTTAATGCTTGCAACTCCTCTTCCATCTCCAAGAGCTCCAGATACGCTTCACTCTTCTCTTCATATACCTTTTCGAGTTCGGCGAGCTTGTTTCCGAGTTCTGTCAAGCCCTCTTTGCCGTAGCACTCCGGATCTGCAAGGCATCGGTTGATTGCATCGATCTCGGCTTCAAGTGCTTCGATCTGTGAGGGGAGTTCTTCAAGTGCTTTTTGCTCTTTGTAACTGAGCTTTGTTTTTTTCTTTGGCTTTTTATACTGCTCTTTTTTCTCTTCGGAAGGGGATGAGCTCTTGATCTCTTTTTCAAGATATGTCAACTCCTTGATCTCTTTCTCGATTTCGAGATACTCAGTGTAGGTCTGGAAAGACTCTTCTACAATACCGTTGCCTTTGAAGATGAGAAGTTTCGAAGCGATTTTGTCAATGAAATAGCGGTCATGTGAGACAAACAGTACAGCACCTGGAAAGGCGATCAACTTCTCCTCAAGGATGGTGATCGTCTGGATATCGAGATCGTTTGTCGGCTCATCGAGGATCAGACACTCGACATTTTTGGTAAAGAGTAGGGCGAGTGCGACACGGTTTTTCTCGCCGCCGCTAAGCTGCCCGATCTTTTTGGTCAGGTACTCCTCAGGAAAGAGAAAGGACTTGAGATAGGCGTAAACATGCATATGTCTGCCCTGTACATTGACATGATCACCTCCGTCGGGGCAGAAGGTCTCAATCAGGGTATGCTCGTCATTTAGCATCTCCCTATGTTGGTCGAAGTAGCCGATAGAGAAATCACCCTTTTTGATGATGCCGCTATCGGGCTTGAGCCTGCCGAGCAGGAGTTTGAGCAGGGTCGATTTGCCCGCACCGTTAACGCCGACGATACCTATCTTGTCACGCTGCAAAATGCGTGTAGAGAGATCTTTGATAAGGAGTTTATCGCCGATGGTATAGTGCAGATGCTCGATCTCAAAGAGCATTTTACGTTTGCTCAGTCCCTTCTCTCCTTTCCAGCTCCGTTTTTCACGTTCCAACTCGACTTGCATTTTTCGGATGAGCGTTGGGTTCTTTTTTGCCTGTTCACGCAGCTCGTAGACACGGGCTTTGCGTCCCTGATTGCGCTTCTCTCTTGCGCGGACACTTTTGCTGAGCCATTCCTCTTCATGCTGAAGCAGCTTGAGCAGGTTTTCATGCTGTTTCTGCAGCGCCTTCATGCGTGCCTCTTTTTGGCTCAGATAGGCACGATAACCGCCCTTGTAGGAGATGAGCTCCTGATTGTCCACGTCGACCACACGTGTGGCGATCGTATCGATGAAATGGCGGTCATGTGAGATAAAAAGCAGGGTAAATTTCTCTTTGAGCAAAATCTCCTCAAGAAATTCCACCATATAGACATCGAGGTGGTTGGTCGGTTCATCGAGCAGCAGTACATCAGGTTTTTTGAGAATCAGCGATGCGAGTGCAACGCGCCGCTGTTCTCCCCCGGAGAGAGAAACAACAAGACGATCTTCATAGGCTTTGAGCTTGAACTCCTGTATGACACGTTCTATCTTGTCATCGAGGCTCCAGGCATTGTGGTGATCGAGATAGGCACCCACCTCTTCAAGTTCGGCAAGCAGTTTTTTGTTGTCAAAATCTTCGGCAACTTGTAGAGAAAGCGCATCATAGCGTTCTTTTGCAGCTTTGAGTGCGGTGAGTTCACTCTCTATTGCTTCTTTGACACTCAAATGAG